>NZ_JBSQIC010000067.1:0-21352 GCF_055108615.1 Tangfeifania sp.
CAATTGTTTCCTGCTGAATTTCAGCAGGACGGTAGTGTATTGTCTTTTCCTGAAGATCGATCGTGGCGACTATTTTTTTAATTTGCTGCGGAATTGCTGTGCCTTTTAAACAGTAAATGATTTAATCAGTTCCAATCAACTTTCAAATTAGTTTTCAAACATGGTGGATTAGATGCCGATAAAAACGAACCTCCTGAACAGAATAGAGAAATTTATTTTTATTGAAAACAGAAAAAGGCCATGCACCCTTCTGAGAGGTGTACAGCCTTTTAATTTTACAAGCTATTCTCTGTTATTGTTTTGTAACTGTTAAAACAGCTTGATCATTACCTGCTGAAAGGTCGACAACAAAAACATAAGTTGCATCGGCTTCCAGCTCTGAAACAAGTCCCAGGTTTCCGGGGTCACGATCATTATCTCCGTTTCCAATAAAAACAATGTCGCTGTCAGTTGAAATCGTTTCATTTGTAAATTCGCCGCCCCAGCCTTTCTGGTGGAAGAACTTGAAATTAATTTCACCGGCTCTGACTGACTTGCCTCCAACAACAGTAAGCTGGTATTTTTTGTCGCCAACAGGAGCCATACACAATGCATTATCAGGATTCCATCCTACCTCATTTTCATCAACAGATGGTTTTCCAACGCCAGCGCCAATAACCCAAACTGCACCTGTTCCGTCAGCATTCAGTGATGCTGGTGAATTGCCATCCAGTGCTTCTACCTTGAAATATTCCATGGACAGATTAGCAGTAATTCTGTATTTTCCGTCAATTGGAACAAAGTTATACAGACCAACTTCCTGCTGGTTAAGATAATCTGCATCAATCCACCATTCATCAAGATTTCCAAGTCCTTCTATCTCTATTCCCTGTCCCTGGGTCAAATCAACATCAATTTCGTAGTTCTCCTTATCAACCATGTGCATTTTCTGCCCGTTGAATAAAATCTCGAAAAATGGGGCAGCTTCATAAGTCAGTGAGTTGAAAGTAACCGAATAGGTACCTCCCACCGGACTTACAAAAGGGATGTAATCCGTAACGCCTTTGGTTATTTCACCGGCTTCCCAGCCAAAAACAATTTCGTTTCCTTTTTCGTCGAGCACCGGTGTTTTTATGTACGCCGGCAAATCAGTAGAGGGAAACGCTTCGGTTGCTGCATACTCGTTGGGTTCGCCGGTTGGTTCCATCGGGTAAGAAGCGTTTTCGGTTACCAAAATCAGGTACGGGTATTCGGCACGGGTAATTGGCACGTCAAAAGTTTTTGAAGTACTGTTCAGTGTGGTGTTCATCAGCACAAACTCAAGCGTTGCTGTTCCATCCGGGATATTTTTTTCGAAAGGTACGTGAATCGTTCCCGAATATTTTCCGTTTTCTTTGGTGCGGATAGTTGTTCTCGAAACTTCTTCCTCACCAAAATACAAGATTGCTGTAAGAGTTGACAAAGAAACTTCATCGCTCACTGTTGCCGTAAAAGGCAGATCGTCGCCAAAATGCACGTTGGCAAACTGGTTTTCAATTTCCAGAACGGGATTTCCTTCCGGTTGGATTTCGGTAACCTCATCGGTACACGACAATGCCACCAAACCCATTAAACTCAATATCAAATATTTTATATTTTTCATCACGTAGTATTTTATTTTTTCCATCGGTATGAAATAACTGATTTAGCAGGAACTTCGTAGCTAAAATGATTGTTCCCGTCGTCGATGGTAATCATTTTAGACGAAGCATTGCTGTTAAGCAAAACAAAAGCATAAGTTCCGTCGGTATTCTCGAAAGCTGAATAATGGTATCCGGCATCAGAAAATCCTGAAGTGCCAATGCGCACAGCACCCGGTTTAACAACCGACGAAAGATGGCTGATGATGTAGTAGTGCGAATTGCGGGTAATTGACGAATAAGTGGATTTGTCGATGTCCACCGCTCCGTAGCAAGTCTGGCACCCACCTTCGCGGTTGGGGCCGCGCTCACTGTCGAGCATCAGGTTCCACACAATTACGCCTTTGCACCAGTTGTTAACAGTACCCAGCGCCACCTCGCGCATGTCGTCAATCAGCCGTACTTCCAGGTTGCGGCCGTCGTTCCATGTTCCAATTGACGTTTCGGTAAACACCAGTTCGCGGTTGGGATACTTGCTGTGAATATCGAGCAACTCGCTTTTGTTGCCGCCGTAATTGTGGTATGCTGCACCCGCAACCACTTCTTCATCAATTCCTGCATCGTAAATTTTTACCGGGTAATCTTCCTGATCGGGCATATTGTCGTAATTGTAGTTGTGGTCGAACAGGTAAATTTTGGTATCGAACGATGCATCCTTAAATTGAGGAACAAGGTGGTTTTTAACAAATTCGAGCTGTTCTTCCCAACCCATAAAAAGTGATGCAGAGTTTCCACGGTTCAATGGCTCATTTTGCGGGGTAACCGAGTAAATTTCAATTCCGTGCTGCTTAAAAGCCTGGACCCATTTTACAAAATAGGTGGCATAATCGGCGTAATAAGCTGGGTTTAACTGCCCGCTGGTCCACGAGTTGAAAGGCTGCAAATCCTCGAGGTTGTTCACTTTCATCCAGCGTGGGGGTGTCCAGGGCGAGCCCATAATTTTAATATTCGGATTGATTTCCAGGATTTCTTTCAAAATGGGAATTACATATTCCGTTTCTTCCGAAGTTAACCCGAAATTTTCGATGCCCGGCGTGTCGCAACAGGTGTACTCGCTGAGTGAAAAATCGGAACAACCAATGGCAATTCGGATGTAACTGTGCCCCAAACCATCGGTGTGCGAAAAAGTTTGCGTCAGAAATTCAGTCCGGTCTTCCGGGCTCATCTGCATTAAATTGTAGCATGACGAGCCGGTGAGGGCCGCTCCAAAGCCGTCCATGGTCTGATAGCGCGTTTCCGGTTCGAGCCGGATTGTTGTTGGCGACATGTTGCTTTTATCGCTGAAATCGGTAACCTGCCGGTTTAAGTCCTGCGACCGTGTATTGGTTGTAATGTACATGGTCACATCCCCGTTTTCAGGCACTTCATTGTCCGCTTCTTCAACAGGAGAGTCCGTTTCATCCTGGCAGGAAACACAGCTAAACAAGGAAAATCCCAGCAATACAATTATCAATTTTTGTAATATCTTCATTTTTTTAAAGCGTTATTTTTTCTACATGTACTGTGTTCTCATTCAGGTTGATAGTAAACCGGTAGTTGGCCGGTTCAATCACCGGGTCATCTTCGCCGTTGGGAATGGTCCAGTCGTTATCGCCCGAAATAATTTGTTCTCCGGTAAATCAATGAATTCATATTTATCTTTTTTTATAATGATTGCTTACAAGATTAATAACCAGGATTTTGAACGAGGTTTGGATTCTGATCGATCACATCCTGAGGGATTGGCAATACGTAGGATAATTTTGTAAAAGGATAGACCTGCGCAGGGCGTCCTTCGTCTTTATCATATACGGCATTCATTACCTCCTCCACTTTACCGAGGCGGACCAAATCAAACCAACGCTGGCCTTCCATTGCCAGTTCCAGGCGGCGTTCTTTCAGATAGGCTTCCGTAATGGCTTCCTCGCTTGCTGTTGCCGATGCCGGCAAATTGTACAAACCGGCGCGCCGCCTTGTTTGATTGATAATTTCGGCTGCACCTGTCAAGTCTCCTTTGGCAATTAAAGCCTCGGCTTTAAGCAATAAAATGTCGGCATAGCGCAGTTTGATGATGCTATTGTAACCGCTGCGGGTTTTGTACATAAACGCGTAATTTTCGGCAGGATAATAAACATTCCATTCACACTCGTAAAACACAATGGTTTCTTCAAACCGTTTATCGCCGGGTTCGCTCTGAAATGTGCGAATCAAATCGCGCGAAGGAGTAATCCACTTTAACCAGGTGAAATAGAAGTTCCAGTCTTCGAGCGGGCGACCAAACATCCAGGTTACCCAGTTGGTATTTCCGGGGAAGAACTGGGCTTCGTAAATGGTTTCTTTGGTGTTCCGGGCTTTTGCCTCAATGGCCCTGTTTTCGTTTGATGGTGGCTGGCTGGGATCAGTAAGAACAACGCCAAACAAGTCGTTGTAATCATCAACAAGCTCAAAACCATCGGCAGTCAGCTCATCGGCATATTGGATAACTTTGTCGTAGTCGCGCAATGGTTTTTCGGCATAAACTTTTGCCAGCAAAGCCCGGGCAACCGATTTTGAAAACTGGGTTTTGTTACCCGGATCATTTTCAGGTGCATACTCCAGACCTTCGAGCAGGTCTTGTTCAATTTGCTGGTAAATGGTTAGCGCATCGGCCTGCGGTGGAAAGTACGCCGGATAAACATCCACGATGGTTTCAGAAGTAATGTCACCCGCCTGTTTGGTCACCAGCGGAACATTTCCCCAAATCCGAACCATATCGAAATAGATCATTGCCCTGAGAATTTTCGCTTCCGCCTTAAACTGGTTTTTTTCAGCTTCGGTAAGGGCGGGATCGTTCACCTCGTCAATGTTTTCAATCAGTTTGTTGGCTTGGGCAATGTTTCCCATGTGACCGTTCCAGTCGCGTTTCAGGTTGGTGTTCGAACCTTCAATAGAGTTCACTTCAAACGGAGTGGTTTCAGCATTTGGCGAACCGGCATACGCGTTGTCGGAATGCGATTCGGCAAGCAACAGCATATCGAGGTACCAGTGCTCCTGGCCATTTTTAAACAAATTATGCAAAGTTTGCATGTGTGCCAAAACTGCTGCTTTATCTCTAAAATCTACTTTAATGCTATCTTCGGTAACGCCCTCTGTTATATCGGAGTATGCGTCCAGCGGCTCATAATTCAGGTCGCAGGAAGCAATCAGAAAAGCAATGAATATGAATAAAATATATTTCGTTTTCATTTTTATATCAATTAAAATTCAACATTTAATCCAAAAAGGAAAGTTTTACTGTGCGGGTAGGTTCCCCAGTCGATACCCTGCACGGCACCGCTGTTGCCCCATTGGTTCACTTCGGGGTCCATTCCGCTGTAATCGGTTAACGTGAGCAGATTGCTCGCTGTTACATAAGGCTGCAGTTTTGTTATTCCCATCCTGTTAAGCAAACCGCCTTTGAAATTGTAAGAAAGCGTTACATCTTTTACACGGAGGTAGCTGCCGTCTTCAATAAAGAAGCTCGATGGCTGCAGATTGAAACCGGCCTTGGGAATATCGGTAATTTGCCCGGGTGTACGCCAGCGCCTGAGCACTTCGGTTGATTGGTTCTTCAGGTCGTACATTCCCTGGGTGTCGCCTTTTGAGGCATTAAAAATATCGTTACCTACCGAACCTTGTAAAAATACATTCAGGCTGAACCCTTTATAAGCAAATGAGTTGGTAAATCCGAAAACAAACACCGGATTGGGATCGCCTATGTATGTTTTGTCGGATGCGGTAATTTTCCCGTCTTCGTTTATATCACGGTACATGAGTTCACCGGTTTCAGGATTTACCCCGTCGCTGATGTACCCGTAAAATCCACCCAATGGGCGGCCTGGTTCATTGCGTACGATGCGCGTTTGGTGAAAAGCATCAGTGGTTTCGGCTGCGTAATAAATCTGCTGCAACTCGAGGCTTTTTAGTTCATTTTTATTGAATGAAATATTAAAGTTGGTATTCCAGTTAAAAATGCCGGTTACATTTCTTGAATCGGCAGAAAACTCAAATCCACGGTTTATCATTTCGCCTTCGTTGCGCACAATACTGCTTGCTGCCGCGGCCCCTGCCGGCAGGGAAACGTGCATTAACATGTCAGTGGTAAGCTTTGAATAGTAATCCATTGCAAGGGTCAGGCGATTACCGAACATGGTTGCATCAACACCGAGGTTATACTGCGTGGTAGTTTCCCACGTGAGGTCGGTTGTACGCAGGTTCGCCTGTGTAATCAGCGGAAGTGCATCTTCTTTTCCGGTTTCGAACCATGCCTGCCGGGTAATGTTGTAGCGCTGCAGGTAAGCGTAATCGCCAATTCCCGACTGGTTACCTGTTTGTCCCCAACCACCCCGGATTTTCAAATCGTCGATCCAGGTGGCATCCTGCATAAAACTCTCGGAAGAGATACGCCATGCAGCCGAAGCCGAAGGAAAGGTACCCCAGCGGTGATCGGGGTGTAATTTGGAAGAACCATCGCGGCGTACATTCACAGTTAGCAAATATTTACTTTCGTAATTATAGGCCAATCTTCCAAAAAATGACATAAGCCCCCATTCTGAAGCATTTGTTCCGGTATTGTCCCAGGCAATTTTGTTGGCCACATTCAATGTATGAATGCTGTTATCGCGGTAATGCGAGCCGTTGATGTAGCTTTGCGACCATTGCGAATCAGTCCATGATGAACCGGCCATGGCTTCAAGATTGTGTTTTTCAGCAAAAGTTTTCTTGTAGGTTAACACATTATCGAATATCAGCAGGGTATTCTTGCTGCGGGTGTCCCAGGCATTTCCCCAGTCGTCTCTGTCAGGGCCATGCACAGCAGGATTAAATCCTGTTACTTTTCCCTGGCGCCGGTCTAACGTAAATGAAGTTTTCAGATCGAGTTCGGGCAAAAAAGAAATGGTTGTATTCCCGGTTGCAATCAGTCGGTTTTCGTTGTTCTGATTATTTTTTCCGTTTTCTATGCTTTCAATCGGGTTGGTAATGTTTTGCCCAAAGAATTGACGGTTATACAATCCGGTTTCGGGGTTTTTAACAGTTGCCGCTGTGGGCAGGTTTACCACTGCCAGCACAACACCTCCGCGGTTTGAGCCCTGACCGGTTGTAACGCCGTTGCTGCTATTGTCGGAATACGACAAGTTCACACCAAATTTTAACCAGTCGCGCAACTGGCTCTCCACGTTGCTCCGGAAATTATATCGCTTGAAAAAGGCAGAACCAAGTACCCCTTTCTCGTGGAGGTAACCTCCCGAAACAAAGTAGTTGGTTTTTTCATTTCCATCAGAAACCTGCAACTGGTAGTTTTGGGTAATTCCTGTACCGTAAACTTCATTGAACCAGTCCGTCCTGTCGGTTGTACCTTCGGGAATTGCGCCTGGGCGAAGTTCGTCCATCAGCTCTTTGTACTGCGCGGCATTCAGCGATTCAATTTCGTTAACAACCTGGTTAACACCATACTGAACGTTTGCAGAAATTTTGGCTCCCTTGCCTGCCTGTTTGGTAGTTATCAGCACAACACCATTGGCTGCACGCGAGCCATAAATAGCTGCTGATGAAGCATCTTTCAGGATTTGAATGTTGGCAATGTCCATGGGCGACAAAAAGTTGATGTTGTCCACCGGAACACCGTCAACCACGTAGAGGGGATCGTTGCTTCCGTTGAAAGAAGTTGCTCCGCGCACCCGCACTACCATTCCTGCTCCGGGCGCTCCGCTGGGGCGGTAAACATTTACTCCTGCTGCTTTACCCTGGATGGCCTGGGCTGCAGAAATTATCGGACGTTCATCCACATCATCCACAGAAACACTCGACACGGCAGTTGTTACGTCTTTTCTAGAAACGGATCCATAGCCAATGACCACAACTTCATCAATTTGTTGCTGGTCTTCTTCGAGCGTTACATCAATTTCGTTTCGGTTTTCAACAGGAATTTCGCGGGTTGTAAACCCGATAAACGAAAACTCCAAAACTGCATCGCCATCCGGAACTTCAATCTGGTAGTTCCCGTTTATATCAGTCACTACTCCCTGGTAAGTCCCTTTGATTACAATATTCACACCGGGTAACGGTTCGCCTGCGGCGTTGGTTACCTCACCACTCACGTTCATCGTGTTTTGTGCGGATGCAGATAAAAGCATTCCACAAAAAAACAACACATAAACGAGAGGGAATTTCATGTTAGAAAAAATTGTTCCCATAAATAATTTTGTAATTGGTCTCTGTTTGAAATTTTAATACACTTCGTAATTTTTCTTGAATCACAAATATACCTACTACAAAAGTCCTTACTGAATGCATAAAAAATAAAGTGGAAAACACAACAGGATATCCAGCGTTAATGCGCTAATTTTTAGGTGTTTGTGTGTCTGGTTTATCATGAAAAAAGTGGAAAAAACAAGCCTTGAATTTCACTTTTCCCGTGGTAGTTTGTGTGTGATTAAATGAATTTTCTAAAAACAAGGTTGGGCAATTTTGCATGTTTACCTGATGTTCATCAATAAATCTTCGAACTCATCGCGATAAATAGTCTTGTTTTTAATTTTTGCCCGGTAGTTATAAATGGTATTTACCGAATAACGCAGGAAATCAGCAATTTGCGAACTGTTGTTTATTCCCAGCCGGATTAAAGCGAGTATTCTCAGTTCCACATTCAGAAGTTCCCCCGGTTTTAGTTCAACTTTTTCATCTTCATTAAACAACTGATTGACCTTCTCTACAAAATGAGGAAATATTTGCAGGAAGGCTTTATCGAAACTCCGGTACAACTCTTCAATCTCATTGTCCATCATTTCGCGTGAACGGGTTATTCCGAGCAGTTCGGCCTTCTTGCCTGCCGTAAGTTTTTTATTGACCATCCGGCGGAAACCATCCATTTTATTGATGTAGGTAGAGCACAATTTAATAAAATGGCCGATGTATTCTTCCTTGATGTGATTTGATTCATCGAGCTCTGTATTTACTACCTGCAACTGATTGTTTAAATTTTTCAGGTTTGCATTGGCTTCCTGTAGGTTTTTTCTGATGGCGGCCAGCCGTTTCATCTGACGATAGATGAATACCAATGCAACGACAAGCAAAATCATCAACCCGCTTATCACAAAAATATAATTCTGTAGCTGAGTGTTTTTCTTTTCCACTGTTGCCTGGTAGGTCCGGTCAATCAGCGATAAAATTTCTGCACTTTGCAAACTCCGCAGCCGGGCATTGTAAAATTCCGTTTCGCTCCATGAAAACCGGATGTAGTTATGGGCACGTTCGATATCATTTTCGTCGTATAAAATTTTGGCCAGCATCCACAAGGATGCATGATCCTTGGTTGATGACATGATATCAGAAAGGGCAGACAATGCCAGATAATATTTTTCACCCATTTTATTGCCTGTTTCCCTGAATGTTAATGTACGGTTGTAACAGGCGATTGCAAATGAACGTGTTCCGAGTGAAGACTTTTCCAACTGTGTTTTATTGATTTTCAGGGCTTCTTCATAATTTCCCGCATTGCGCAATTCATTTTCAATTATTGCATAATACAATTCATCGTTGGGTGTTAACAGGTTTTTCAGGGAATCGGTGTATCGGTCAGATATTTTCCAATATTCTTGCGATTTTCTCGCATCCTGAGTATAATAGGCAAGCTCTGAAAAAGCGTGCCTGTAAGTATTGTAGAATTCGACTAACAAGTTGGCTGGTAACTGCTCCCTGTTTAATGTGCTCAGCACGTCAACTGATTCCAGGTACATTCCGGTTGAACTCATCAGGTAAGCTAATTGCAATCTGCTCTCATACAAACGTTCAGTATCATTACGTGCTGTAGCAATATCAATTTTTTTATTTATGTACAAAATAGCCGAATCCAAAATGTAAGGACGGTATTCCCTGAATAATTCTGCGTTCAGCTCATATTCCGCAATGGAATTTTTTTCAACAGATAACAATTTTTGTTTAAGAGAATCTATGCGTTGCTCCTTTTTTTGCGTGTAAATTTCATGGTTTTCTATTGCATTGTCAAGTTCATTCAGCAACGAATCCAACGGATATTGCCCCAAAACAACAGTGGGAACAAAAAATAAAAAACATAGCAATTGTTTCAAATTCATAGTCAAATTTTATTCTTCGAATTTCCTGTAAAATTACCACGGTTTTTTAATTGAAATACATGGAATATATAATCCCAAAGATATCAAAATAATATAAATGGTTGAATGTGTGAGTTTTTTGGTTACTTGAAATAGTGGAATTTTACGGACAACTTTTCGGAGGGAAACCCGAGATAATGAGCATTGGAGAATCGCCTGCGAAAGAACAGTTTCCCAAAGAATTATACGACCATGCATTGCATTCACATCTTCAGAACGGTGATTTTGTTCTGATGGCTTCCGATATGTGCGGTATGGGAGAACTAACACCAGGTAACTCGGTGGATGTTATCATTCGACAAAAAATAAAAATCAGGCGCCAACTGCCATATCAATAAATTTCATCCGGTAATCTGACGGCGACAGGCTTGTCTTATTTCCTCATCTGCATGCGATTTCTGGCCGGTAAAAATAATAAACGGCGTTTGCGACCTCCTTCCCCAGTCAACCTGAAAGATTTTGGAGCAATAGATAGCCACATGTGCTTCATGAAAGTATATTATTTTTTTGACAAATTCTTTTGTCGCAATCAGCCTTCAATAATGTCGCAACTGCATCTTTTCTATTAACCCTTATCTACCTAACTTTGTTCTGATTAAATACAAATCTGTTTTTTGGCAGTAGCTAAAAATGCTTACTTTAAAGGTGATAGAAAAACTTTTAATGGGGCTAAAGCCATTTACCAGCAGTGTCTTATAAAATCCGTCAACTAAAGCAGACGGCAATAAATAGCCAACAATTGATGTATAGATTGCCGTTCACTTTAGTGAACGGATTTATAGAATGCGGAGAGTTAAAGGGGTTTCAACCCCATGACTATATTTTAAAGATTTTTCCCCAATGCCTAATTCAATAAAACCATTTTTTTAAAGGTCGTCTACTATTTTCACACAGTCTGTAAAGGACGGTGCTGTTTTTAAATAAAAAAGTCACGAAGTAGATTAAAAATACCGCCTCACTTTTTGCCGGTAATTGCAGTAGCTTTCGCCATAATGTTGCAGCATAAATTTTTCTTCTTTCAGAATAAAAAAATGGATGCTGATAATAGCCAAGACAGTGGTTACTTTCCCCTTTTTTCGGACTTACCTGTACTCCTTTTTTCTGCAGGACAAAAATGCGTCCAGCCAATAAAACTGATAGAATCAGAAAACTGATAAATGGAATGCCGTTGAAAAAGTTCATCGTTTAAACAATCGTTTTTCTCCGGCTAAGTTAACCAGCTTTACTGAAAAATAAACTTAAATCCGAGCGAAACAATATTGGCCTTCAATCCGTCGCTGCGTGTGTAATGACTAAATTTGATATTGGCGTTTTTTAACCCCATCCGGCTGATTTTAAATTCGTTGAAAATGTCGTTGTAGTTTAGCGCCAGGCTGTACTGGTTGCTGTTAAATTTTGCCAGATCGGGGTCGGAAGTGTAAAACTGCTCGGTTGAAAGGTGCGTTTCATAAGGCGCATAAAATTTTACTGCATTTTGCGTGTAGTACCGGTACGATGGCGTAACCGATAATTTCGGTCCAAACCGGATGGGCAGATCGATGTTGGCGGTATGAGCATTTAAATTCCAATCGTCGGTGTAATAACGGTAGTACGTTCGCAAAACAAATGTTTCGTTGATGTAGTAATTCAGCCGAGCGCCAATCGGAATTTTAAACCTCGTAGATGGCAGCCGCTCAATGTCGTCGGCCAATTGGTATACTCCCCGGTTTTGCGGCGTGGTATAACCCGGGATGTAACTGGCCTGACCGATGTAATAATTGGGTTTATCGGCAAAATAGATGCGGTGATAAGGCGTGGAAAGCAATCCTTCTTGTTTCACCAAATCGAAAAATACGGCGGCCTGTAAGCGCTTGCTTAAAATTTGCGAAAGGAAAAAAGAAACCGAATAGGAATTTCGCGCCTGGTTTGTTACTGCCGTAAAATCCGATGGGTGGTAACCCGTGGAACCCGATCCACTCTGGTTCAATACAGTTACTCCATCGAAATATCCGCGCGATAAAAAACTGTTGCCGTAACGGGCGTATTCGTGCAACTCAGTGGGGTAAATCGGGCGCCATTGGTCCAGGTAAACGTTTCCTTTCAGGTTCACTTCCGTATTTTTTTGATTGAAAAGCCCGGTAATACTTCCTCCCAATCCGAATGAGGTATAATCATATTCGTTTGAAAAAGAGCTGTTTGCACCCCAAATAAAATTGCGTGAATCAGAACTGTGACTGTAATTGGCATGAAGCGAAGTGAGTACATCGCTGCGTGATGCTCCGGAAGATGCCAGCCAGGGTGTTCCGGTAGGCTGAGCATTCGTAGCTCCCGGACGAAAATATCCTTCATATTCATCATCGTCATCCTCTCCTCCACCGCGCGATGCTCCGCTGCTGTTAAACGGGTTAATGTTGCTTGACGATGCCGATGTGTATGCAGAAATTCCGGCATCGATGGTAAGTACATCGTCGTCGTTGAGTGGCACAGTGATGACAATTGTTGGTGTGACATCTGTAAGTTCTTCTGTTCCAATGCCGCCTCCCACAGCTGAATTATCGCCGTCCTGCTTGTACAGGCTCATCAAATAATCCACTTCGGCATTTTCAAGTACCCGTTTTTTGTAAACCTGCGTAGAGTCGGTGTTTTGTGCTGCAGCCATGAAAAAACTGCAAAACACAAGAAGTATCGTTCCTGCTTTTTTCTTCATAACTTTTCAATTACATCCGCAGCCTCCCCCGGTTTTTCCTCCGTTAGCCCCTGCGGCACCTTCGCGGTATACCTGAAAATTGGTTTCAAAACGCTCGTTTGTGTTGGCCGAAAGTTTCATATCGGCATCATTAATGTACACTTTTTCATACTCTTTTACGGTTGCACACGAGGCAAGCAAAAGCAGTATAAAAAGTCCCGGAATGATTTTTTTCATTTTTTTACGGTGTTTAATTTTATGTTTTCTGAAGTATAAATTTTCCCCCGGTCATCGACGATAACACATTCGATTCCGGGAATCTGGTTCACAAAGTCGAGACCGGTTTCGCGTCCCATTACAAACACACCGGTGGCAAGGGCATCGGCCAGTTCGGCTTTTGGCGCAAAAATGCTGACACTGGTCAAGCTACTAACCGGCCATCCGGAGCGGGGATCGATAATGTGGGAATATTTTTTCCCGTTGAAATTCACAAATTTTTCGTAATTCCCCGATGTAACCACCGCATTGTTGTTGAGCGGAAACCAGGAGAACACCCGGTTTTTGTTCAGCGGGTTGGTGATGCCTACCATCCAGGGTTTTCCGTCGGGCTGGGTACCCCAAACCGTGAGATCGCCCGAGGCATTCATAATACCTCCCGGAACTCCCATGGAAATTAGAAGTTGTTTCGCTTTGTCGGCGGCATACCCTTTTCCGATTGCGCCAAAGCCGATCCGCATGCCTTTTTTTTTCAGGAATACCGTTTGTATCTGCTGATCGAGTACAATGTTTTTGTAGCCGACTTTTTCAACCGACCCGGCAATTTTTTTTTCCGAAGGCAGTTTTTTCATTGAGCCGTCGAACTTCCAGATGCGGTCCATCGATGCGTAAGTAATGTCGAATGCGCCGCTGGTGAGTTCCGAAATTTTAATCGAACGGGCAATTAAATCAAACAGTTCCTTATCGACTTTCACCGGTTTAATTCCTGCATTTTTAATGATTGTGGCTGTTTCGGAAAGTGAATCCCATGATGAGATCATTTTTTCAATTCGCCTGATTTCGTTAACAGCAGCATTAATATATTCATCGCCTTTTTCCTGGTTGTCAGCCACAACAGTAATGTCGAACCGGCTGCCCATTAATTTCAGGGTTCGCGTGTATTTTTCCTGTGCGTTCAGCAGCGCCGGAAAAACCAGTAGCAGGAATAGAATAATTTGTCTCAAAACCGGCTATTTCTCGAGGTTGTGCAACATGGCAATGTATTCCTTCGGGCTCACATTTTTATATCCCGTTTTCCCGAGCACCTTGCCGTTTTTATCAAGCACTTCTACCAACGGAAAGAGTCCTTGCTGATTGTAAATTTCTGCCAAATGGTTGTTTTTTTCCTGCTGTTCTTTTGAAAGTGCATGCGATTTGTGTTTCGGAAAATCGGCCCTCAACAAAACAAAATGATCTTTGGAATCTTCGATAAATTCTTTCGACTGCCAGATATTTTTTTCCAGTTTCATACATGGAATGCACCAATCGGAGCCTGAAAAAACCAGCAGGATATTCCGGCCCTCTTCCGCTGCTTTCTTTTTCGCCGTTTCAAAATTTGTTTCCCATTGCTGTGCGTTTACAGCTGATACAAACAACATGATTGTTGCTATTAAAAAAATCCGCTTCATGGTATTTATTTTATGTCAGTTTTTTATTGAACGTGTCAAAAATTTGTTGGAAAGAACAGCAATGAAACGGTTGACCCGGTGTTATTGTTTTTTCGAATCTATTAAAACCTGTTAATTCAGCTATATTTTAGTTTATTTTCCATCACCACCTCGCGCCAACTTCCTTCCGGGTCTTCCAGAAAGCAATAAATGTCGATGTAATTCATTAATTGCTTGGAGGTGCTATGCAAAGCTTTGCATAAGTTCTTTCGTATATCAAAAACAGACTTGAGAATACGCCCACTGATATTTCTCTTTGACCAATCCTATATACCTTTTAGCAATTTCTATAGCTGTTGTTTTATCCATTTATCAAATGTATGAAAAAAAACATTTTGGTTCACATAATTTACTCTTCCAAAAAATACCTCAGCTGGTCGAGCATAATCGGTACATCTTCGCTGTCGATGCCCTGATTTTTGAGGTGTGGTAAATCTTCCTCAAAAACTTCCAGGAATTCTTTTTCCGAGAATCCGGTTTTTGAAATTGATTTTTTATAATAATCGAGTGCGTCCATTCGTTTGCCCTGGCTCCACTGCACATGTCCCATATTCATATAATCGTGCTTGCCGGGTGAATCCTCAATCACTTTCATGAAATATTTTTCGGCCTGTTCTTTTTTTCCTGAAAGAAAGCTGCACCACGCAATGGGGCGCCACACTTTTTTATTTCCCGGTGCCAGGTATTCCACCTTGAAATAACATTTCAGCGCTTCCTCAAATTGCTCAAGCTCCAGGTAACAATGACCAATATTCAGCTGATTATTAAGACTTTCGGGATCGATTTTTTCGGCTGCCTGGTAATATTCCAGCGCCTTTGCCGGTTGTTTGAGGTTGCGGTAACACAACGCAATTTTTTTGAGGTTCCATAATCGGTTCAGGTCATACAATTCTGCTTTCAGGTAAGCATCAAGCGCTTTTTCAAAGTCGCCCAGTTTTTGGTAACAATAGGCTACTTTCTGGTACAATTCGCCGTCTTTCTTCTCTTCCAGCAGGTAATTGTAAATCTCGGCGGCTTCTTCAAAATGGTTTTTAGCGAAGTAATATTCAGCAATGTTCCGCAAAACTTTGGGATCTTCTTTCAGGATATTTCCCAATGCAATTTTATTGTGAAAATCGAAGCGCCAGTTAAAAATATCTTCAAAATCATTTTTTCGCGGGTGCAGTTTAAAAAAGCGGTACAAATCCTGAATGTACTGATTGGAGATGAATTCCGCTTTTCGCCCGGGTGAAACCAGCTCTTCGTCTTTTCCAAGTTCCTCCAGCTGTCCCATTTCGGCTTCCATGCCCTTGGCCAGAAACTCGCGGTTTTGCTCCGGGAGGTTTTGCATGCTGAAACAAAACGAATACTTATCGGAATTACATAAAATGGGGGCGCTGCTGATAACTTCCACAAACTTCCGGTTGGTTTCGTCGTTGGTGTCCACCACGTTCGAGATGGAAGGATTTTCGGTATAAAAGGGGATAAACCAGTTCCCGATTTCATTGAAAAAAGGGAATGATTTCAGCATGGAAAACGATCCCATGAAAACATCAGCGCCTTCCATCTGCAATTCCGAAAATTCTTCCATTTTATCCATTAACCCGGGCGAGTCTTTAAAAATTTCTTCCCACTCGGGGTTTTTATCGTCGTCCAAACCTTCTTCCATCAGGCTGTCGAGGTTAATTTTATCTTTAAAATTCGGGCTGATGCGGATCATCTCGGGAATAATTTCGTCCCTGATTTTTTGCTGAATTTTCTCTGTTTCCTTACTGCGGATAAACTGAACGATAATCCGCTCGAGATTTTTTTTGAAGGCAGGATCTTCGTTCAGGATTTTCAGCCGGCCGGTAATAGCCGGGTAAAAAGGCAACCGGGCATCGTACCGGTAAAAATTGATAAGCAGCCCCACCAGGGCACGCTGGCTCACTTCGGGCTCTTTGGAAGCATACGCCTCAAAAAGCACCGAAAATTTGGCCTCATCGAAATAACGCTGCAAACTGAGTGTTACTGCTGAAATTATAAACGACCGGTAAGCCACGGGGCTGAGCGGATTGGTAAAAAAACCGGTAAGTGTTTCCTTTTCGCCGTTTTGCAGTTTATCGCGAAACCAAACATGATAAAAAAGCCTGAACATTTTTTGCTGGTGTTCGCGGGCGGCTGTCATTTTATCCGAATTTGTTTTTGCCTGGTTGTTTACTATCGATTCAATCTCATGATCCAGATAAAAATCTTCAAGTTCAGAAATATACGTTTCAAGATTGCTGATATACTGATTTTTAAACAACCGTTTCTTTTCGTATTCAACCGATGGCGAAAATTTGGTTCGCAGTGCCTGGTTCACATTTTCGGCCAGTTCAAAAACCGAAACAATTAATTTGCGGTACACCTTCTGCCGCTCCGGATCTTTGATGCCTTCCACCGTGTATTTCAGCATGTAACGGTAAGTTTCCTCCAGATTCCGGTACTCGTCGTAATAAGTACCCAGATTATTTTCAGAAATAAGTTTTTCCAACTGTTTGAATGCCGGCTTTAGTTTCCGGTCAACAAGGTTATTACAAATTTCGGTGTACGTTATTTTGATCTCTTTTTCTGTCATTGTTAATTGTTCTTATTCAAAAGTAATTGAAAAATGAAAGCGATCAAAAACTCCACCAATGATTTAATCCGGTAAATTTGGCTGTATTTGAGAAGTTTTTATGACAACATGCCGCACTCAGAATTGCAAATCAGTTTTTCACGGGTTCATTTAATAACCATATCAGTGAATTACGGATTGGCAAATTCCTTATGACTTCCTGTGTTTCAGGGTAGCCCTCCAGTTTTTTCCAGAGTTCAATGTATTCCGGATGATTATATGCTCTTCCGGCAAACAGCAAAAACGGATGACGCACGGGCCACTCGTCCCAATACATTACATCCGGTTCATACGGCCATTTCGATTTGTCTTTTACATAAGGATACATAAACTCTGCGCCCAGCTCAAGATTTTTACCGTCGGCAGTTTTGTATGCATACAGATTATGGGATTCATCGGATAAAATTTCAGCCGCAGTCATAAAAGCATCCAAATTAAAAAGTGAATAACCGTAAGGTTTCGTGCGCTCCAACTCCAGCGGGAATGAGCCATTCTCGGCCATTTGATTTGGCAAGAGAACATTTTTAAAACGCTCTCTGCACAAAGTAAGCACTTCTTCATTTTCAGTTAACCTGGCAAAAGCTCCCACCTGCATCACCCAGCAGGTGGCGTGGTTATTTTTGGTAGTCATTTCATCCTGCCCATATTCACTTGTGGTTAACCAGTTAACAAAATCGTTGAACCAGTTTTTTACACCTGTAATTGTTTTTTCCGAAATAGCATTGTTTTGCTCCAGAATTTCAACAGAACGGGCCACTTCAACGAGGTGAATGGCATCGATGATGCCAATACCACGACCGGTTACTCTGCCTTTAATGGCCTGTGCATAGTTGAGACTGGGATTCATTTTTGTTTCAGGATTAACAAACCAGGCGTTTAAATGATCAGCAACCGCTTTGGTAAACTTTTCTTCACCGGTTAATAAATAAGCCGAAGATTCCATTCCAACAATCCGGCTCAGACGAATCATTGCCAGCCGGTGGGCTACAAAATTATCCGGATTGGTTTGTCCGTCGCGGCGAATATAAGGTCCGTCGGGATTTTCAGGGTCGGGCCACCAGTAATCGCCTTCTGAATAAAAATCATGCGTACCACCGGCGCTGCGTTCACAAACCGATGCTGTTACTGTAAGCGGCAAACTGTCGAGATCATTTGTGGCGGTTTGAATGATGTATTGTTGTTCATCTTTTGAAAGGTAAGGTACTTCATTTTTTGGGCTGCAACCTGAAAACGCAAACAGTGCGATTGCAATGAATAGTAATATTACAAATTTGATTAAAATTCTCATTTTAGTTTTTCTTCTTTTATCTTTTAACTTGCTTTTGAAGGTCGTGCATGACGCGCCAAAACTCCTGTGTTGCGATTTCCTGATCGGCATCTTCGGCCTGCCATATTTTACCATTTTTATCGGCTTTCAAAACCGGATATCCCTTATCATCGATTCCAGTATAACTAAATTTTTTCCATTGGGTTACAAAATCGGGGCGGGTAATTAAAATGGCTGGTTGTCCGTCATAGTCATGCCCATCCGGCAATTCATTTTTTGGATGCTTTTTTTCGTATATCCACTTAAATAACGGAACTTCCTGGTTTAATTCATTTTTTATTCTTGCTTTGGGTACAACAGCAGCCTTCATATATGCTTTCCCCCGGTTTCCGGAAGGACCTACCGGAATGGCTACTACCCTTAATTTTGAAAGAATAATCGTCCATGCCCATGCATCCAAACCTGCATTATAATCAATTTTTTCTCCTCCAAAAACACCCATCACAACCACTCTGTCGGCAATGGAAGGATTTAACAGGTAGGCATCGGCAACTGTAGTAAGTTGCCCTCCGGTAATGATTACCAACGGATTTTTTCGAGTCGATTTTAAGGCCTGTTCCACTATGTATTTCGCACCATCAATATTCAATGGTTTTGTATCTTCAATACGATTGCTCACGGGCCGGGTAAGTTTTTTATTGGTTCCGTCGAAAAGTATTGGCAGATTTTTCAACCCACTCTGTCGGGCATCATTCATAATTTGTTTTCTCCCTTCTACAAAAATGGGATATTCACTGGGCGAATACGTTGTAATGATTCCTTTTAGATTAATCTCCCCCAGATTGGCCAAGGCCAGGAGATATTCATCCGTATAAACATCCCGGTAATCGTCGTTATCATAAATAATCAAACTGTTTTTATACAGTGGAAGTTTATCCGTCTTTTTAGGAAAGTTTGCAGCTTTTGATGCTGAAAAAACAATCATTCCCAAACAAAAAAATAACAAAAAACGAATCATATTTTTCCTTTTACTATGCTTCTTATTGAAAAAGAGAGAACATTCTCATTCTTCAAAAATATTCAAAATTCCGGGCTTCCTCTAACGAAAACACGGAATCGAATTTATTTTACTTCGGTAATTACAATTTCATTTTTCCCTTTTGTCTTCAGATTTAAAACCGTAAAAACAATGCGGTTAATTCCGTCCCAGTAACGACTTAGTCCTTTATCCGTAACCTTGGTATATTCAATTACCGGCGAAACGGCTTTGGTATTGTAGTTCATGTTCAGGGTAAAATCATCGCCTTGCAACTGCAATATTCCGGGTTCGAGTTTAGTAACTTCGCACGAAGTGACAAAATTAAGCGTGGTCGGTGCATCTTTTACTTCACCAAGTTCATAATTATCCCGGATAATAAATCGTTTTCCGCGATCGAGGCGGTAAGTGCGGGTCCAGGTTTTAACGGCAGCCTCTTCGGGGTAGGCTTTCGATATGTCGGTAGAAAAAATCGCTTTCCGGGAATCGGCCTTAAACGTGGTATTGGTAGCTTTGAACTTTGCACCCGGCGACTGATCCACCCCATTTATTTTGGGCAGATTGTGGTACTGCGATTGCATGGTCCAAATTTCATAACGACGACTGCTAAATGTTTTTGCCGTGTAGGTTTCACGGCCAATATCGATGATGCACGGTTGTCCGTTATAATACAGTACGCAGGTGCCCAAATCGTTGTGATTATGGCTCTCGGCATTATGCCCGCCTTTGGCGGCAAAGAAAAAACCATCTGATGTTCCTTCTTCATCGCGGGCACCTGCAACTTCGGTTTCGGGGAGCCAGAAATCGCTTATCAGGGCGTTTTCTGCCGGTGCATTTTCAATTTCTTCGAGGTGCATCAATTGCATAATTTGCTCGTCGATTTTGCCGCCGGGAGTTTCTTCTCCCAAGTCCTGTTTTTTTGCCAAAAATGCTCCAAACTTTTGCATCACAGGGTCTTCAATTGCTTTGCCGTAGCTGTAAATAATTTGCGGGCGGCTGCCGGTAGTTGCATCGGCATCGGCAAAATTGATGAAATAAGGATAATCGATATACGCTTTATAAATGTAGCTGCCCATATTTTTGATCAACGGGTTATTGAAAACATCGAACTTGCCGTTGGTAGCCCGTTTCATCAGATCCAGGTTTTGATAGAGCGAAGCACCTGCCCGTCCCCAGTAACTCGGTCCTTCATCGCAGCCACCATCGGCAGGATAATCATTTAAAAATGAATCGAGCGAACGCATCACTTTTTGAACTCCCTTAATTTTTTGCTGATAATCGTCCTCAAGAATTAAAATGGCGGTAAGCATGTTGTGGTTGGTCCAGGGATTCCAGTTGTTTACCGAGCGGCTTCCATCCAAACCCTGCCACCAGAAATCATCACGTTCGTAATATGGAATTACCGCTTTTTTCATGATTTCGTTTTTCAGCCGTTTTGCAATAAGCGGATGAATTTCGTCAAACTGATCTTTAAACAGAAACCATGTCCAGGAAAGAATATTTGCAATTTCGCCAACGCCCAAATCTATAACCGGTTCATCGGCATCGGGCAGTCCGTGCGGTGCTTCTTGCATGGTAAGGTGTGCCGACCAGCCCCACCAGGTTTGTTCGCTGTAATACCAGGCTCCGTTTACAATCTGGTCGATGAAACGTCCTTCTCCTTCAACAAGTTCTCCCATCACCAGAGCGAGTAGAGCGCTGCGGGGGGCTGCGTAAACTTCTTGCCTGCGGTCGCCCGAGCGAATAATTTCAAGGTAATCGGTTGCTTTTACCACTGGCCAGTCGTAGTCAAGGTATTTTTCGCCTTCTTCAATATATTGTTCTCTTAAATTTGATGGCAAATTTCCCCAAAAAGACCGACTGTTATAGCCGGGAAATTGAAGGGTTGAAAAATCTTTTACTAACGATTGGGCCAAATTAATTTGCTCTGCTTCCTTTTGAAGCAAATTTCTTTTTTCTTGTGAAAAACTGCTTATTACAAAAATGGAAAGCAGTAAAAGAAGGCTTAATTTTTTCATGATTTTGTTTTTTAGTTAAATGATTTTTCGATTTCTCTTCTAACGGGTTTTACTTCACAAATTCATTGATACAAAGATAGTTGAGCTTTAAAAATTCTACATTAGTTACTACACCTAAACTAATTTTCTGATTATGAGATTATTGTCAAATATATAAAATAAATACAACATATTAAGTGATTTTTTTATTTTCTTTTAATCTGCTATTTTTCAGCAACTTAACGATTGATATTTTAGTTGCTACAAAATCAAAAAAATA
>NZ_JBSQIC010000068.1:0-20280 GCF_055108615.1 Tangfeifania sp.
TTGGTCGCTGGTCATTCTTGCAACCTCAAGGTGCTGATATGAATATGCTTGGCGAAGAAGGAAATAATTATCGTACGCTATGGACATGGACAAATACAATTAATTATATCAAATCATTTGATAAGCATAATTTAAATATTCTTGTGGGGCAGGAAGTACAAAAATCCAGAGATGAAGATGCTTATTTGGCAGGAACAAATTTCCCGGTTGATATAGTATTCACCATTGAAAACGCTGCCGAACCAAGTGATGCAGCTACTTCATGGGCTGATTATGCACTGGCTTCATTTTTTTCGAGAGCAGAATATGACTTTAATGACAAATATTATTTGTCTGGAAGTTTCAGGTATGATGGTTCATCACGTTTTGGAGCAAACAACAAGTGGGCACCATTCTGGTCTGTTGGTGGAAAATACAGGATCATAAATGAATCCTTCATGAGTTCAATGGAATCCTGGTTAAGTAATTTGACTTTACGTTCCAGTTTTGGTACGTCAGGTAATCAGGATGTTGGTTGGTATCAGGCATTAGGATTATATGGTTTTGGGTATAATTATCAAAATAATCCAGGTATGATTCCAACTCAAATAGCAAATCCTGATTTAAAATGGGAACAAACACAAAAATTTAATGTGGGGTCAGAGATAGCTTTATTTGATAAAATAACTTTAAGTGTTGACTATTACATTGACAGAACAACTGATATGTTGTTTAATGTTCCTCTTTCAAGAACAACCGGATTTGCTTCAATTATGCAAAATGTAGGGGAAATGAAGAATTCAGGTATTGAAGCTGCACTTGGTATAGTTCCGGTTAATAATCAAAATTTTAAGTGGAATCTTAATTTTAATATCACACATAATAAGAATGAGATTGTTAAATTAAGTACTGATCTACCAATTGAAAATGTTTATACTATTCGTGAGGTTGGTCATCCATATTATACTTTTAAAATGAAGGAATATGCAGGTGTTGATCCTGAGACAGGTGAACAACAGTGGTATTTGGAAGAAGAAGGAGATGAAAAAACCACAGATTATAATGCAGCTGCGAAAAGATATATGGGAGCTGCTGATCCTAAGGTCTATGGTGGTCTGGGAAGTGATTTTAGAATTTATGACTTTGATTTATCTTTTCAATTTAAGTATGCATTAGGGGGACAGGTTTATAATAGTGCTGCACGATACGATGAAAATATTAATAATCCCTACGGCAATACAACTCAATATGTCTATGATAATATGTGGAGACAGCCAGGAGATGTAACTGATGTACCTGCTCCGTATTATGGAGCTGTAACGTCTCATTCCTCACGGTTTTTAATGGACGGTTCATATATTAAACTAAAATCAGTTCAACTTGGTTATTCTTTACCATCCTCGATAATAAGCAAAGCCAATATTTCAAATCTTCGAATTTTTGTAACTGGGGATAATTTGTTGTCCTGGGCATTAGGAGACGATTTTAGAGGTCTTGATCCTGAAACTTCTCGGGATGGAATAATTTGGTGGCAATATCCAATTGCCCGGAAGCTTTTGTTTGGTGTTAACATAGGCTTTTAAATAAATTATTAACAGATAAAAATTTATAATAACATGAAGAAAATTAAATTAAGTATATTGATAATGGCATTAGGCTTTACAATTTCATCATGTGATGATTTTTTAACCTATGAGCCAAGTAGTTCAGTAAATGATGCAACAGCATTTAAAACTGCTAAGGATGTTGAAAATGCCCTTAATGGAGTATATTACTCGTTAGGAAGATATCAATTCTTTGGTCGTAATGTTATCGCTTTGGGTGATATTGCTGCTGATAATTGCTATATGGTAGGGACTTCAGGTCATTTCGACCAGATATATAAATATACGATAAGTACCGATAGTCCTGATCTTCTTGATATTTGGGATGGAGGATATAAAACAATTGATCGGTCTGCGCGATTAATTAAAGAAGCAAAAAAGATGCTTGAATTAGATTTATCCGGAGGAGATGAAGCAATTATTAAATCCGTAATTGCTCAGGCATACGGAGTTAAGGCATTATCTCACTTCGCATTGGTTAATATTTTTGGATTGCCTTATAGTGATGCAAATGCCTCTACTCCTGGAATTGTTGTTGTAGGAGATGAACCAATTGTTGCATTCCAGGAGGTATCCAGAGGTACAGTTGCTGATGCATATTCTCAAATACTTTCAGACATAAGTTCAGCCCGAAATTATATTTCTGAAGTTAGTACTGATAAATTTATCATGAATGAAGCTGCTTTGGATGCATTAGAGGCTCGGGTAAAATTGTATATGAAAGATTGGAATGGAGCTAAATCAGCTGCCAACTCTGCAATCTCAAAATCAGGTGGTGAAATTGTAGCTGATGCAGCAGACTATTATAATATGTGGACATCTGTCAATGCGACTCCTGAAGATATCTTTACAATTGCAAAACTTGCAAACGATAACCTTTCAGCAAATTCATTGAATACGTTATATGGTTCATATGATGGTAAGGCTACATCAGGACTGGTTAGTTTGTTTGATGAAGATGATATGAGGCTTTCTTTATTCGATGGTGAAGGTGAAACTATCCGTGCTCTAAAATACATGGGGCTACCATCTTCTGCAGCAACAAGTAATATACCTGTATTTCGCTTACCTGAAATGTATTTAATCATTGCAGAAGCTAAAGCACAGTTAGGTGAAGAAGATGCTGTTGATTATGTTTGGGAGATTGCAAAAAGAAATCCAAATCTTGAAAAATCAGCTATTCCAACAGATAAGCTTGGGTTGCTTGAATTTATTTCTGTTGAACGCCGGAGAGAATTGTTTCAGGAAGGGCATCGTTGGTATGATTTACGAAGAACCGGAGAAAATTTGACAAGAGTTGGGGGTAATTTCGATATTAATAATTGGGATGCTTCTAAATTCGTATATCCAATACCATCACAAGAAGTAAATGCTTCTGGGTTATCTCAAAATGATGGTTGGAATAATAATTTACCATAGAGTATAGAATTAAAATAAAGAAAAGGGGATGTTCTTAAGGACATCCCTTTTTGTTTGCCCTGCATGCAAATACATCCGGCAGCTTACAAGAGAGCTGCGCCGCCTCACCGGAGGGAAGGCAATACGAAGCCAAGCGCGTTGCTGGTAACGGTAGGGTGTGAAGCCTGTCTGCCGCCAGGCAGGGAAGGCTTAGTAAGTACCGTGAACATAGCGAGAGCCTGACTGCCGTCAGGTAGATAAACCGATTCTGGCGGTCAGTTGGGGCAAGGTTGCAAAAAGGTTTTTTTGTATTAGCCAAATTATTGAAATTATTCAAAGGCACGCAAAATATTTTAAGTTTTCCTCTTTTTCTTTTTTTGCCGCCGGAAACAACACATTATTCAGGATTAACCGGTATCCCGGCGAATTGGGGTACAGATGAAATTGAAACAATTGGAATTCTGGTTGATAATCCAATGGGTGTTTAGAAATTTTTTTGAATTGATTCAGCATTTATTAAGACTGTATTTGTTTATCAAATTATCTGTTTTCGATATAGCCACTCTAAAGGAAATCATGCATGATTATTACCCTGAACACACCAACGATGATTTACTGGCATTATATACTTTTACGGGAGGTATTCCCAAGTACATCGAATTGTTTTGTGACAGTGGCAGGCTCGATGTTGGAGGGATGATTGAATTTATGGTGCGTGAAAACTCGTCTTTTACCGATGAGGGAAAAAATCTTCTCATTGAAGAGTTTGGGAAAAATTATGCCACCTATTTTTCAATTTTAAGTGCCATTTCAGGCGGAATCAATGCACAACCCAAAATTGAATCGGCTTTGGGAAACAAAAGTATTGGCGGGCAATTGAAAAGACTTATCGAAGATTACCAAATCATCGTTCGCCAGCGGCCTGTTTTTTCGAAAGAAGGAACACAGGCAGTCCGTTATGAAATACAGGATAATTTTATTCGTTTTTGGTTCAATTATTTTGACCGCCACCGGTCGTTGATTGAAATCAAAAATTTTCAGGGCCTGCGAAATATCATAAAAGCGGACTATCCAACTTACTCAGGGAGAATGCTCGAACGCTGGTTTAAACAGAAACTGGCCGAAAGTTTTGAATTCAAAGAAATCGGTTCGTGGTGGGAACCAAAAAATGAACAAAATGGAATAGATATCGTAGCATTGAAACTGAAAAAAATCAGGCATTAGTTGCCGGGGTGAAACGACAAAAGAAAAATTTCAAACCCGATTTATTTGCAGCAAAAGTGGAACATCTGAAACACAAAGTTTTGGCGAAGTACACCATTGAAACAGGGTTCTTCTCATTGGAAGATATGTAAAGTTTATGTCTTCCGTTTCTTCTTCTTCGCTGCCGGGAATAGTACATTTTTCAGAATTAACCGGTAGCCGGGAAAGTTAGAGTGCAGATTTTAATCATTCCTGCATGAATTCAAATATAAATATTTTCTGTCGAAAGGAATCGACAGAAAATATTTATATTTGTCGAATAAAATCGACATAAATGGATATATTGTTTGAATTTCAGGAAAACTTGTTGCGGGCGGTAAAAAATGATTTCAGGCGATATCTGCATAAGCAAATTAACTGGAATCAACGGATGATTGCTGTAAAAGGTATGCGCGGAACAGGTAAAACTACGTTGTTGTTACAACATCTAAAGTATGATCTGGGGCTGCCCTCAAGTGCTTTGTATGTTACAGCCGACCACACCTGGTTTTATAATCATACCCTTCTCGAAACAGCCAGTGACTGGTATAAGCAGGGAGGAAAACTTCTGATAATCGATGAAGTTCATAAGTATAAAAACTGGTCAGTTGAATTGAAAAATATTTACGATGGATTACCGGACATGCAAATTATTTTTTCTGCTTCTTCGGCATTGGATATTTACAGGGGGGAGGCTGATTTGAGCAGAAGGGTCGTAAGTTATATGTTGGCGGGGTTGTCGTTTCGGGAATTTTTACAATTTACCGGTAATGCAGATTTTGAAAGTATTAGTATTGAAGATATTATAAAAAATCACGTTGATGTAAGCCGGATAATCACTAACAAATTAAGACCTCTTCCTGCTTTTCGTAAATATTTGGAAGTTGGCTATTTGCCGTTTTTTATTGAAGGTGACGACACCTATTTTTTAAAATTGAATCAGATAATAAATACCGTTATAGATTCTGATTTGGCTTATATAGCAGCCTATAATTCGGGTACTGCCAATAAGGTGAAAAAATTATTGGGGGTAATCGCAGAATCTGTTCCATTCAAACCAAACATCGCTGCACTTGCCCGAAAACTCGATTTAAGCCGCGATAGCGTTTATCAGTACATTTACCAGTTAAAAGATGCCAGATTATTAAACACGTTAAGTTCAGGTGGAAAAGGGATTTCCACTTTGCAAAAACCTGATAAAATATTTTTGGAAAACACAAATCTTGCTTATGCTCTCAAAGAAAAACCAGATATTGGGAACATCCGTGAAACATTTGTTTTTAATCAATTGATTAACGCCGGAATGGAAGTCAATTCACCGAAAGAGGGAGATTTTATATTCAATGATTATACCCTGGAAGTTGGAGGAAAAGGTAAAAATTCGTCGCAGGTAAAGCATTTGGAAAAATACCTGATAGCATCGGATGATATTGAAACAGGTGGTGCCAAAAAAGTCCCAATATGGTTATTTGGTTTTTTGTATTAGTCAACTTATTGAAACCTTGTTATGACCCGCAAGACAGTTTAAGTTTTCCTTTTCTTCTTCTTCGCCGCCGGGAACAGCACGTTATTCAGAATCAGCCGGTAGCCCGGTGAGTTGGGGTGCAGGCTCAAATCGGTAGGTGGATCGCCCACCAGGTGACGGTAATCTTCGGGATCGTGGCCGCCGTAAAATGTCCAGAACCCTTTGCCTTTTTCGCCGTGAATGTAACGGACTTCGCGGGCTGGTTTGTTTTCGCCCATTATCAGCACATTAGGTTTAATAGTTTCTTTTCTGAAAGCAGTTGTTTGCCCCATGAAACCTTTAATCAGGTTCCGGTGGTTTTGGCAAAGCATGGTGGGAATGGGATCCCATTTGGCCGAGAAATCGAATAACGTGAAATAATCATTTTCGCGGACTACATTTCGCGTATTGGTGGCATCGATGTTGGAGAATTCATACACATAAGGACTTTTCTCGATCTGAAAGTTTTCAAAGGCAAGAGTGCGGCTAAAATCCAGTTTTTCATCCGGGTTTGGATCCATCGGGTCGCCGTCGAACATTGGGGCGCAAATATCCACATCAGTTGCTGCCCGGGCAATGTCGTAGGTATCGGTAGCGGCACACATGGCAAAAAGAAATCCACCGTTTACAATGTATTTGTCAATTTCGCGGGTAATCACTGCCTTCATTTCCGATACTTTTAGAAAGCCCATTTCTTCCGCCAGCGTTTTGTTAATTTCCACCTCCTGCTGGTACCAGGGCATGTGCTGATAGGTTCGCCAGAATTTCCCAAACTGGCCTGTAAAATCTTCGTGGTGAAGGTGCAGCCAGTCGTATTCTTTCAGCTCGCCGTTTAAAATTTCTTCGTCGTAAATTATATCGTAATCTATTTCGGCATAGGTGAGCACAAGTGTAACGGCATCGTCCCACGGCTGCTTGTTGGGGGGAGAATAAACGGCAATTTTGGGAGCTTTGTTCATGCTAACGGCATCCTGGTTTACATCCGGTTCTGCAATCCCGTTCAATATGGCCGAGGCCTGTGCATCAGTAATGGTCTCGAAACTCACTCCCCTGACCACACATTCGTTTTCAATTGCAGGAGAATGCTGCATCAGAAAACTGCCACCCCTGTAATTGAGCAGCCATTTTACCTCCACATCACGTTCGAGCACCCAGTAGGCAATTCCGTATGATTTCAGATGGTTTTTTTGCGAATCGTCCATTGGAATCAGAAGTTGAATAGCACCTGCCTGCAGGGTCATGAAAAGCAACCCGATAAAAACAATTTGAATTTTTCTCATCCGTATCTCCTTTTGTCAAGAATTAGTACAAATAACAAAGGTAGTAAGTTCAGGAGATTTTTTCATAAAGTTCATCCGGATCAAAATGTTAAAAAGGCGTATCGGAATTTGAACCGCCGGAGCTTTCAAAATGGTTGTTTGTTGAAATACCGGCCCCAACCGATTCTTCTTCGTCCTGGTTCATTTTTGAACTGAATGTTTTTTGCATACCACCAAAATCGCTCCCCAGCGGATTTTCCATATCGCTGAATTTTGCCAGCTCTTTTTTAAATGCCAGGTGAACGTCGCCGGTTGCCCCGTTACGGTGTTTTGCAATAATTATTTCTGCCACGCCCAGTAACGAATTTCCCGATTCATCTTCGGTTATCCCGAAATATTCCGGACGGTGAATAAACATCACAATGTCGGCATCCTGTTCAATGGCACCCGATTCGCGCAGGTCGGAAAGTTGGGGACGTTTTCCTTCGCGGGATTCAACCGAGCGGTTCAACTGCGAAAGTGCCAGGATAGGGATGTCCAGCTCTTTGGCAATGGCTTTCAGCGAGCGCGAAATGGTACTCACTTCCTGTTCGCGGCTTCCGCGGCCTTCCATCCCGGAAGTCATCAGTTGGAGGTAGTCCACAATAACCACCTGGATGTCGTGTTGCATTTTCAACCGGCGGCATTTGGCCCTGAATTCAAAAATGGAAAGCGCGGGAGTATCGTCAACGAAAACAGGTGCATTTTCAAGAGCTGAAATTTTCCGGTTGAGGTGTTCCCACTCGTAATTTTCGAGCCGGCCGGTTTTAAGTTTATCGTTCCCCAGTTCGGTTTCAGCGGCGATAAGCCTGTTTACAAGCTGAATAGATGACATTTCGAGTGAAAAAACAGCTACCGATTTGTTGTGTTCCACCGCCATGTTGCGGGCCATACTCAGCACAAAGGCTGTTTTTCCCATCGATGGCCGGGCAGCAACAATGACCAGGTCGGTTTTTTGCCATCCCGAGGTAATCCTGTCAATGGCCGTAAATCCCGAGGGCACTCCACTCAGGCCGTCTTTCTGGTTACGTGCTTTCTCAATCTGGATGATAGCTTCGTTCAGCACCGGCTTAATCGGAACTGTTTCCTTTTTTATGTTCCTTTCGGCCACTTTGAAAAGCGACGATTCAGAAAAGTCAATCAGGTCATCCACATCAAGTGTGTCGTCGTATGATTTTCCCTGAATTTCTGAAGAAACCCTGATGAGTTCGCGCTGAATAAATTTCTGTGCAATAATACGGGAGTGAAACTCAAGGTGAGCAGCAGAAGCCACACGCCGTGTAAGTTGTGTTATGTAGCCGGGGCCACCTACTGCATTTAGTTGGTCGCGGTCTTTCAGTTCCTGGGTAACCATCAGGAGGTCAACCGGCTTTTCGTTGGCCGAGAGGTCCTTAATGGCTTCGAAAATTTTTTGGTGTTCTTCCTTGTAAAAACTGGAAGTGTCAATAATATCGGCAACAGTTACATACGCGTCGCGTTCGAGCATGAGTGCGCCCAGCACAGCTTCTTCAACCTCGATAGCCTGTGGCGGCAATTTTCCGTATTGGGCATTGATTTCATCTATGGTCATTCCCGTGTTTCGCGACCTTGAATTCGTATTTTTTTTCTTTTCTGTTGCCATAAAATTTTTCAGTTTTCAGGAAATGATTTTAAAAAATCAAAATTACAAAATAAGGAGTTGGCTAATCAAATTTTGGTGATTTTAGTTGTCAACTAATTTTATCCACAAATGTTTATTGAAATTATTTTTCGAGGCCCTCTTCAATGATTTGGGAAATTACCTGTTTCAGTGTCAGTCCCATGGCGCTAATTTGTTGCGGGATGAAACTGGTGGCTGTCATGCCCGGAATGGTATTCGCTTCCAGAAAATAGAATGTATTATCTTTTAAAATATAGTCGATACGCGCAATGCCGGAGCACTGGCACCATTCATAAATTTCTGAACTCATTTCCTGACACTCTTTAAACAGTTTTTCGGGCAGGCGTGCCGGCGTAATCTCGTCAGTTGCACCAGGGGTGTATTTGGCTTCAAAATCGAAAAATTCATTTTTGGGAATAACTTCAGTAACAGGGAAAACCAGTTTTTTATTTTTCAGTTTCACCAGGCCGCAGGTGTATTCCCGGCCTTCAATAAATTCTTCAATAAGCGCATCGTCGCTTTCTTCCCAGGCTTTTTTCAGCGCGGGAATAATTTCTTTTTCGGTTTTTACTTTGGTAATGCCAAAACTTGAGCCGCCGGCATTTGGTTTCACAAAGACGGGCAACCCCAGTTTTTTTACTATTGAAGAAGTATTTACGGCTTCATTTTCCCGGAGAATGACAGAACGCGCCATTTTTACACCAAAATTTTGCAGGTAATTGTTGCAGAACCATTTGTTGAATGTGAGCGATGAGGATTGAACGTGGCTTGTAGAGTAAGGGATTTTCAGCAGATCGAAATACCCCTGCAGGATGCCATCCTCTCCTGGTGTTCCGTGAATTGTGATGTAAGCAAAATCGAATTTTATTTTTTTGCCGTTTAGTGAAAAGCTGAAATCTGATTTGTCGATATCGCTTAATTTGTTCCCATTCTGAATGACGTGCCAGTCATCGCCTTTCATGTGAATTAGCCAGGGGGTAAATTTTTCGGTGTCGATTGCGTTAAAAACATTTTCGCCACTTTTCACCGAAACCACAAATTCGGATGAGTCGCCACCGGCAATAACTGCTATGTCAGGTTTTTTAGTCATGTCTGCTTGAAATATATTTTTCCCATTTTTCAATTACTGTGCGCATATCGTCGGGCAGATCAGAATCGAACTGCATTTTTTTACCTGTTGTGGGATGCACAAAGCCCAGTGTTTTGGCATGAAGTGCCTGGCGGGGCAACAGTTTAAAACAATTCTGCACAAACTGCCTGTACTTTGAGAATGTGGTGCCGCGTAAAATCTGGTCGCCCCCGTAAGTGGAGTCGTTAAACAACGGGTGGTTGATGTGTTTCATGTGCACCCTGATCTGGTGGGTGCGACCGGTTTCGAGCCTGCATTCAACCAGGCTTACATATCCAATCCGTTTTAAAACTTTATAATGTGTAACAGCATGTTTGCCATGTTCTTCATCAGAAAAAACAGTAAAAACCTGCCTGTTTTTGGGGCTGCGGCCAATGTTTCCGGTTATTGTTCCGGTATCGTCTTTTAAACTGCCCCAAACAAGTGCGTGGTAAAGTCTTTCGCTTGTTTTTTCGTAAAACTGAAGCGCCAGTTTGTTTTTGGCCTGTTCAGTTTTGGCAATAACCATCAGTCCCGATGTGTCTTTGTCGATGCGGTGCACCAAACCCGGGCGTGGATCTTCGTTGTTGAACAGCGGTAAATCTTTATAATACCAGGCCAGTGCATTTACCAGCGTGCCGGTATAGTTCCCGTGGCCGGGGTGGACCACCAGTCCTGCCGGCTTGTTGAGTACTATTAACTGGTCGTCTTCATAAACAATATCCAGTGGTATATCTTCAGGAATAATTTTTAATTCGCGCCGCGGGTAATCCATTACAATCCGGATTTCGTCGCCGGGTTTTACCTTGTAATTGGCTTTAACAGAAGAATCGTTCACCAAGATGTTGCCTGCTTCGGCTGCGGCCTGAATGCGACTGCGGGAAGCATTATCAATTCGGTTGGCCAGAAATTTATCTACCCGGATGGCTGATTGCCCGGGATCAACTGTAAGCCGGTAGTGCTCAAAAAGCCCGCTTTCTTCCAAATTGTTATTTTCTTCCCTGGTCTCTTCCATAATTTTTAGAAATCGAATTCTGTAGCATCGTCGATTTTGAGCTGGTCAACTGTTACCCATAAATCCACTGAAGAACCGAGGTTGGCAGTGCCGGTAACTTTTGGGTTAGGCTGTTGTCTCCAAACCCTGGCTTCTGTTGAGTCTTGCGGGGAAAGCACCGAAGCATCGTAAATTACCACCCCGGTATTCAGCATGGCATCGGTAAGGGTTTCTCTGGCTTCAGGAATGGTGAGCCCGATTAAGTTGGGCAAAATGGTAACCTGGTTGCCTTGTTCGCGGCCAACAACCAAATCGATGGTAGTTCCTTTGGCGAGTTTTTGCCCAACATTCAATTCAATCGAATCTTTCTGCACTTCCAGCACCAGGTCGTTGTATTCCGATGGGCGGTATGAAATCCGGCCTGTTTTAAGTCCCGTATTTTCAATGAGTACCTGTGCCTGCCGGAAAGAGACATCGGTTAACTTGGGCAGTGTTACCTGCTCGGGTTGTGTGGAATTAATGGTTAAAAAAATGGTGCGGCCTTCTTTTACCCGGCTCCCGGCTTTTGGCAACTGGTCAACAATTGCTCCCGGAGCAGCCTCGTTCATATAGAGCGAATCAACAATTTCAATTTCTAATTTATATTGGTTGGCTGTTTGCCTGGCTTCGGCCTGTGTAAGTCCCGAAAAGTTGGGCACCGGGTACGACTGACCGTGGCGGGTGTACATTTTTAGCCCCTGTATTACGAGAAAAAGCAGGGCAATTATCAGGATGCCAGCCAGTAGCAGATGCTCTATGAATTTCCGGCTTAAAAGAAACTTTGAAAAACTCATGATAAATAAATTACCGTGTAATAATTAATGAGCAAAAATAACGTAAAATTGGTTGGGAAGGTATGTAAACCGATAAAAATCCGGACAAACTGGTTTTGCGACAACAACAATGAGATATGGTGTATATAAACACGAAAAGGCAAAGAATATGCATTCCTTACCTTTGTGAAAATATTTTTGAAAAGTATTGTACTACCTTTTGTGGCGCGGTTCGTCTGAAACCGTTAGTCGTTTTCTGCCTTTTGCACGGCGTGCTTTTAATACTTTCCTGCCATTGGCAGAACTCATTCTTTCCCTAAAACCGTGTTTGTTTCTTCTTTTTCTATTCGATGGCTGAAATGTTCGTTTCATCTCTGTATATTTTTACCTGTCAAAATTTCGGACTGCAAAAATAGCTGTTTTTTTATTTCTTCCAAAAAGTATCTGTTTTTTCTTTTGCATTTCTGAAATTAAAATTTTGAGTGAAGCAGGCTTCATTGTTTTTTTACTGAAAACCGGAACCCAACTCCGTGTAAATTAATGATTTGAACATTGGGATCGGCTTTAAAGTATTTTCGCAGGCGCGAAATAAAAACATCGAGGCTGCGCCCAAGGAAATAATCGTTTGAGCCCCACACGGTTTCAAGTATTTCGTTCCGGCCCAGTACTTTGTTGGCGTTTTCGGCGAAATATTTAATGAGTTCCACCTCTTTTAAAGTGAGTTTGCGGGTGTGATTGTCAATGCTAAGGGTGTGCTCTTCGGGCAGGAAAATAAAGCGGCCGATTTTTTTTGTTTGCGGAGTTGCCGATTCCTGTTCTGTAATTGTATTGCTGCTTCGTTTCAAAAAAACTTTAATTTTCAGTAGAAGTTCTTCCATGCTAAAGGGTTTGGGAATATAGTCGTCGCCCCCAATGGAAAGTCCTTTAATTTTATCTTCGGTCATGGAGCGGGCAGTGAGAAAAATTATGGGAACCTGCTCGTTTTTTTCGCGAATGTATCCGGCAACTTTAAACCCGTCAATTTTGGGAAGCATGACATCCAATATTATTAAATGGTAATTATTGGCATTAAAAAACTCGATGGCTTCCTGGCCGTTTGGGGCCACATCAACCTCGTAATTGTTTTGTTCCAGGTTGTCTTTTACTATGAAACGCAGCGCTTCGTCGTCTTCAACCAATAACAATTTCACTGATTCATTCATACTATTAAAATTGTAAATTTTTAAAGGTATAGTATGGAACTCGCATGTATTTAATCATCACACTTGGTGTAAATATTTTACATGCTCGTTTCATTTTGTTGCACGAATTAAAAGTGTAAATATACTACCTCCGTCCGGATTGCTGTCCACCTTTATTTTCCACCCGTGGGCTTTTGCAATTTTTCGTACATAGTCGAGCCCCAGCCCAAAACCTTTTACATTGTGGACATTGCCTGTGGGGACCCGGTAAAAACGCTTGAATATTTTCTTTTGGTGTTTTTTGGGAATGCCAATTCCGTTATCGGTAAATTTTATGATTTGATGCTTTTTATCCCGGTAGAGATCGATAATGATTAACGGTTTCTTCTCGCAATATTTCACGCTGTTTTCCAGGATGTTCATCACCAGGTTGTTAAAATGAAACTTGTCGGCAAAAACAAATTCTTTTTGGCTGCCCGGGTTTAATTTTATGGTAGCTTCCTGCCCGGAATCCGACTGCTCAAAATAATCAGAGACTTCTTTTATAAACTCCTGCAATTCAATTTTTTCCAGGTTAAGGTGAATCCTGTTTTTTTCGAGCGATGCCAGGTTGAGTACTTTTTCCACGTTTTTCGACAACCGGTTGTTTTGCTCTTCAATAATTTGCGCGTACTCAAGCAGGCGTTCCGGGGTCTGAACTATTTTTTTGTTGTTTAAAACCCTGGCAGCTAACGATATGGATGAAATAGGAGTTTTGAGCTCGTGGGTGAGGTTGTTGATAAAATTTTTCTGGATTTCGGACAGTTGACGCTGGCGGATAATTACTGAAAGCGTGTAGCCAAAAAACAGGACAACAACCAGCAGGAGTCCCGTAAAAAGGTACCACACCGAAAGCCGCGAGTGAAAATAGGGCGAGCGGTCGGGAAAATGTACTGCAAAATAATTTCCTGTGCCATTTTCTTTTTGCGGGAAGCTGAAAGTTGAGGTCTTTTCCTCTTCGCGTGCTGTTATAAATGTTTTCTGTTCCATTTCTCCTGACAACGGATTGTAAATGGCAAATTCAAAACTGGTATAAATCTGGTGTTTTTTAAGCTCTTCGGTAAGATGAAATTTCAACAAATCATAATCAATAATGGCATCAATATTTACAATGTAATAGCTGTTCGAAACAATTTCAACAGGAGCAATGCTGTCGAAATTTGCAGTATTGCCGGTGGCTGTTAATAGTTGCCAGGCCACTTCTCTTAATGCCACCGTTGCACTTTCCCTGAATTGTTTTTCGGAATAGTTATACGAGTTGCGCAAAAAGAAAAACTGAATGGACAAAACACCGGCAACAGAAATTGTGGCCAGCAGGATTATATATTTTAATGTTTTGCCTTTCATCTGTTTGATCTTCTAATAAAACACTTGTAAATTGCAGAATAATTATATTAAGTGCAAATGTTAACAACTCATTAACAAAATATTAGCCCTGGTTAACAGTAAAAACCGGTTAAGCTTCTTACATTTGCTAAGCAAATTAAGGGATTAATTTTATAAAATTAAAATGAATAGGTTATGAATCAGATGTTACGTCTATTTGCCGTTATAGCTCTGGTAGGTTTAACCGCCACCGCCATCGCGCAAAAGCCAAAAATTGTTTTTGAGGAACTGGAACACGATTTCGGAAATTTCAAGGAATCGGACGGCGTTCAAACTACAACTTTCAAGTTTACAAATAAAGGTGAATCGCCGCTTGTGCTCAATAATGTCAGGGCTTCGTGCGGGTGTACCACTCCAAAATGGACCCGTGAACCGGTTGCTCCCGGCAACAGCGGTGAAATTCAGGTAAGTTACAACCCCAGAAACAGGCCCGGTTCTTTTAATAAATCGGTAATGATTAGCTCCAATGCAGAGAACGGAACCACCGTGTTGCGCATTAAAGGCCGTGTTGAGGAACGCGAAAAAACACTTGCCGAACTCTATCCGCGAAAAGTTGGAGAACTGAGGGTGAGGACCAATCATATTTCATTTTCAAGGATGAAAGAAAATGATGTGGAAACCAAAGACATTGAATTGGTGAACGACACCGACGCTCCAATTGAAGTCGGCTTCAGAAGAGTTCCCGAGCATATCGATGTTAAAGCTGAACCGCAGACAATTCCGGCCAACAGCAAAGGGAAGCTTATTGTTACCTACAACGCCGACAAAGCAAATACTTACGGTTTCGCTTCCCACAGGATTTACCTGTCGCTCAATGGCAGTAACGACTACCGGGCATCTGTTGGTGTAAGTGCCACCATCGAAGAAGATTTCTCGCACTTGTCTGCCGATGAGTTGGCAAATGCTCCGGTGGCTTCTTTTTCAGAAAAAACACACGATTTTGGTGAAATGAAACAAGGCGAGAAAAAGGAACATACTTTTATGCTGAAAAACGACGGGAAATCAGAACTGATTATCCGTAATATTCGTTCTTCGTGCGGTTGCACAGCTGTTGCACCGTCAAAAAAAGTGATTGCTCCCGGCGAATCGGCACCTGTTAAAGTTACATTCGACTCACGCGGGAAACGCGGGCGCCAGAGCAAATCGATCACGGTTATTACCAACGATCCGAAAACACCTACCAACCAGTTGCGCATATCGTGCAACGTGGTTACCGAAAGCTAAAAAAGCTTATTAAATGTCAATAATAAATAAAGTGTCGCAGGTTTTCCTGCGGCACTTTTTTGTTATTCTTTTGTTTATTGTAGTATTTTTGCTGAATACAAAAAATAACAATGGCAGAAAAAAAAAATCATATCGAAAATAGTTCAGAATACAAAGGTTTGAATGTAAATGAGGGAGTTGAACATCCCGAACAGGTAGATAGCCATTCGGTAAAACGGTTTCTGAAAAAAAAGAGAAAACTACTGCCAGTTGAGGAATATGTGGATGGAATCCTGAATGGCAATATCACATTGTTAAGCAAAGCTGTAACCCTTATCGAAAGTTCAAAACCGGGGCACCAGCAAATTGCGCAGGAGATTATTGTCAGGTGCCTTCCTTACAGCGGAAAATCAATCAGGATTGGTATTACCGGAGTTCCCGGTGTGGGGAAAAGTACTTTTATTGAAGCACTGGGGAAACAGATAACCGGTGAGGGAGGAAAACTGGCCGTGCTTGCCATCGATCCCAGCAGCGAACGCTCGAAGGGAAGTATTTTGGGCGACAAAACCCGGATGGAGGAATTGGCCGGCGACAAAAACGCCTACATCAGGCCAAGTCCTTCGGCAGGCTCGCTGGGAGGTGTTGCCCGAAAAACCCGTGAAACCATTATTCTTTGCGAAGCTGCCGGTTTCGATCATATTTTTATTGAAACCGTGGGCGTGGGACAAAGTGAAACGGCCGTGCATTCCATGTCCGATTTTTTCCTGTTGCTGATGCTGGCCGGTGCCGGCGATGAGTTGCAGGGCATTAAACGCGGCATTATGGAGATGGCCGATTTAATTGCCATTAACAAAGCCGACGGGAACAATGCCGAAAAAGCCAAAATGGCCCAACGGCAGTACCAGAATGCATTGCATCTTTTCCCACCAAAAGAGTCGGGGTGGGAGCCACGTGTGAGCACCTGCTCCGCGCTCGCTAAAAATGGCATTTCCGAAATATGGGAAGTTATTGAAGAATACCGGAAAGCCACTGTAAAGAACGGATATTTCATAAAAAAACGGAATTCGCAAGCTTCATTTTGGATGCACGAAACTATTCAGGAGCAGATGAAAAGAGCCTTTTACCAGCACCCTGAAATGAAGGAAAAAATAAAGGATTTTGAACAAAAGGTGCTTAACAGCGAAATAAGTTCTTTTTTAGCTGCCGGCAAATTACTGGAAATCTATTCAGGATTGAAGTAAAAGTTTCATTAAATTTGGATAATGAATTTGCAAAAACATGAAATAGAAAAAATTGAATCCATTTGCCGTAAGCATAATGTAGAATGGCTTTATATTTTTGGGTCGGCTGCATCGGGAAAAATGAAGAAAAACAGTGACATTGATTTTTTAGTCAAATTTTCAGATATGGATTTGTATTATTATTTCGAAAATTTGCTCTCTCTGAAAAGTGAATTGGAAACATTATTCAACCGGCGAGTTGATATTCTTGAAGAGCAAGCCCTTAAAAATCCTTACCTGAAAAAATCAATTGATCGAAAAAAAGTATTGGTTTATGGACGAAAAGATACTCAAATGGCTATATGATATAAAAGTTGCCATCGAAGAAATTGATTCTTTTTTCGAAGGGAATGAGAAGAGTATTCTTTTCTATAAAAATAATTTGGTTGTAAAGAGGGCAATTGAAAGGAATCTTGAAATTATTGGTGAAGCTACAAATCGGATAATCAGAATGAAGCCGGATTTTGAATTGGAGGATGCAAAAAGTATAATCGGATTACGGAATTTCATTATTCATTCATACGATAACATTACCGATGAAACAATATGGGCAATCATAGTAAATCATTTGCCGAAACTTAAAGCAGTTATTGAACATTTATTAAAAACAAATGATGAAAACAGGGATTTAACTTAACAAACAATTTGGCCCAAAGGCCTGTTGTATCAGAATAAAATCAACGTTAAAAATAAAAAATATGGATTACGATGTGTTAATTATAGGCAGCGGACCGGGTGGTTATGTTACAGCAATCCGGGCTGCACAGTTGGGAATGAAAGTGGCCGTGGTTGAAAAAGAAAACGTTGGCGGAGTATGCCTCAACTGGGGGTGCATCCCCACCAAATCGTTACTGAAAAGCGCGCAGGCATACGAATATGCCAAACATGCCGCAGATTACGGGGTGAAAATTGACGGAGATGTCACACCCGATTTTAAAGCAATGGTGAAACGTAGCCGCGATGTGGCCGGCGGGATGAGCAACGGTGTGCAGTTTCTTTTTAAAAAGAACAAGGTGGAAACCCTGAACGGATTCGGTAAACTTGCCGGTAAAAACACCGTTGAGGTGACCGACAGCAAGGATAAAAAGAAGGAATACACCGCAAAACATATAATTTTGGCAACCGGTGCCCGCTCGCGCGAATTGCCCAACCTGAAGCAGGACGGCAAAAAAATTATCGGTTACCGCGAAGCACTCAGTCTCGACAAACTTCCCGAAAGTATGGTAGTTGTTGGCTCGGGTGCCATTGGCAGTGAGTTTGCCTGGTTCTATCATTCAATTGGTGTAAAAGTTACCCTGGTGGAATTTATGCCAACCCTGGTACCAAACGAAGATGAAGAAGTGGCCAAACAACTGGAACGCTCTTTCAAAAAAGGTAAAATGAAAGTGATGACCAGTTCAACGGTGGAAAAAGTGGATACCTCTGGTAAAAAAAGTAAGGTAACCATCAAAACCAAAAAAGGCGAAGAAACGGTTGAAGCCGATATCGTACTTTCAGCAGTTGGAATTACGCCAAACACTGAAAATATTGGTCTTGAGGATGCCGGTGTTGAAACCGAAAAAGGCAGGGTTAAAGTGGACGAGTTTTACCGCACCAACGTGGAAGGAGTTTATGCTATTGGCGATATTCTTGCAGGCCCTGCACTCGCGCATGTTGCATCAGCCGAAGGAATTACCTGTGTCGAAAAAATTGCAGGGCTTGATCCCGATCCAATTGATTATAAAAATATTCCGGGCTGCACGTACACAAATCCTGAAGTTTCATCAGTTGGATTAACTGAAAAACAGGCTAAAGAAGAAGGCTATGAGGTGAAAGTGGGTAAATTCCCTTATTCAGCCAGCGGAAAAGCAAGTGCTGCGGGACAAAAAGAAGGTTTCGTGAAGCTGGTGTTCGATGCCAAATACGGAGAACTGCTCGGCGCACACATGATTGGCGGCAACGTGACTGAAATGATTGCCGAACTTGTAGTTGCCAAAAAACTTGAAATTACCGGACACGAGTTGATTAAAACCATTCACCCGCACCCCACAATGAGCGAAGCAATTATGGAAGCAGCTGCCGCTGCTTACGATGAAGTAATTCATATTTAGCAGGCTTACTTTATATAATTTATTTCAGGGGCTGTCTCAAAAAAACGTTGAAGTTTTAATCTTGAGACGGCCTTTTTTGTGAGCAAAAAAAATTGACTTTATGATTAATTCGTTCGAAAATTCTATAAAACACTGAAAATCAGCGTTATCTTTTGCGTGTTCATTTTAAATTATAAATTTGCTCCCGAAAAATCAGCTACAAAACCGTTTTTATTTCTAGCTAAAAGTAAAAGTTTCAAGACTTAAATGTATTCATAAAAATTAGTATTAAATGAAGAGATTAACATTTTTTGCAGCATTTCTGATGCTGTTTCAGATTGCTTTTGCAGGAGGTTTGTTAACCAATACAAACCAGAGCGCGCAGTTTATAAGAATGATGTCGCGTAACGCCTCTACCGGTATCGATGCGGTTTATTTCAACCCGGCCGGTTTAATAAAAATGGAAGACGGATGGCACTTTGCCGTGTACAATCAAACCATTTTGCAGACCAAACCTGTTGATAGTGAATTTCCGTTGCTAAACGATGGATATTACGAAGGTGTGGTAAATATTCCGGCATTTCCAACAGCTTTTGCCGTTTACAAAGAAGACAACTGGGCTTTCTCACTGGGCTTTGGCCCCAACGGAGGAGGCGGCACGGCAGAATACGATCGGGGGCTTCCTTCATTTGAAATACCAATTACCAAATTAAGTCAGGGATTTAAAACTATCTCACCCTTATTAACTGCCTATGGAATTCCTGGTGCAACCGGGTATGATGCCAGTTTATCATTTGAAGGGACTTCTGTTTTCTGGGGTTTGCAATTAGGTGCTACTTATCAAGTTAGTGATTATTTTTCAGTTTATGGTGGTGTTAGGTATTTACCATCAAAAAATACTTATTTAGGAGAAATAAAAGACATAAAAATTAAAACTGGCGATGATTCTAATCCCAATTATATAAAGGCAGATGAGTACCTGGCATTTTCATCACCAGTGTTAGAAGGGACAATTGGTGCTCTTGATGGTGCAGCCGCAGGCCTTAATACTGCAATTGAAAATGGATTAATCGATCCAAATACACCAGTTTCTAATCCTGAGATTTTGCAGGTTTTAGGAGCATTAGGCCAATCTGGGTTAACAAATCAAGAAGCTGTTGTATTTATGAATCAAACTAAAGGAAGTTTGGAAGCATTAAATAATGCAGACGTGTCAGATAAATATGTTGACACCGAACAGACCGGTACAGGTTTTACTCCAATGGTAGGTATTAATATTTCACCCGTTGAAAATTTGAATATTGCCTTAACCCAACTTGTTAAAAATGCCACCCAAAATCAAAAAAAATGCACAAATTTCGGTTATTTTATTTTGTAAATGCCTGATAATCAATTGCAATATTTTTGAAAATCGTTTGTAGTCCCCGAATTCATTTGTTTATATAAATCTGGTTTCATATCTTTGTGGCATATTATTAAAACTGCTGTAAAACATGTTTATAAAAACCATAGTAAAAACAGACAAAAAGAGCGGGAAACGGTAT
>NZ_JBSQIC010000069.1:0-19841 GCF_055108615.1 Tangfeifania sp.
CCTCTTTGGTAGTAATACCTCGATACAATTTCATTTTCGAGCAGGCTCTCAATCTCTTCGTTAAATTCGTTTAAATCCTTATCAAGGTTCGGTTCAAGAGTTGCCTTCATCGATTCAAATTCATCTTCGGCAAGTGTATAATATTTCTCTTTTTTAGCAGCGTCAATCAGCTCTTCCAGTTCATGTAGCGACTCCGATTCGTATTCGAAATCCTGTTCTTTAACAAAATCAGCAAACTGGTTGTAAATATCATCCGAAATATAAAAATCCTCCGGCCCGGCAATCGATTCATTTTCATTTGAATACAATGTGGCAAAATCGAAAACCACGAAATTGGTCAGCAAAGCCACACTAAGGTTGCTCAGTTGAACGGGTTCAACAACAACGTCCGGCACAATTCCGCCACCGTCGTAAACTTTACGGCCATTTTTAGTTGTAAACTCCGAAATAAGCGAATCGGGAACATGCCCAACGCTTCCGTCTTCGTTGCGGTGCGAGTAATCGAGTGCCTGGATGCAGCGTCCGCTGGGGATGTAATATTTGGCAGTGGTAACTTTCAGTTTAGTGTTGTAATCCAGGTCGCGGGTGGTTTGTACCAGCCCTTTCCCAAAGGTTCGCGTGCCAATTATAATTCCGCGGTCGAGATCCTGTATTGCACCTGCTACAATTTCGGAAGCTGATGCTGAATTACGGTTAGTTAGCACGGCAATGCGAATGGTTGTGTCGAGCGGTGCTGAAGTGGCAGTATAGGTTTTGTCCCATTGTTTTACTTTCCCTTTGGTACTCACAATTTCTTCGCCTTCCGGAACAAACATATTTACAATCTTCACAGCTTCCTGAAGCAGCCCGCCGCCGTTTCCACGCAAATCAAGAACAAATGCTTCCGGGTCATTCTTTTTCAGTTCAAGAAATGCTGTTTTCACTTCTTCGCTGCAATTGGCTGTAAAACTCGACAGGCGTATGTAAGCAGTATTACCATCCAGCATTCCGTAATAAGGGACGGCATCAATATTAACTTTTTCGCGCACAACTTCCACTACAAAAGGCTTTTTCTGTCCGGGGCGCTGCAACTTAATTTTCACCGGTTTATTGGCAGGTCCTCGCAGCAGGTTGCTCACATCTTCCGTGGTCATGTCTTCGGTTGATTTTCCTTCAACCTCCAGGATTACATCGCCGGCCTTCAGTCCAAATTTCTGTGCCGGAAACCCTTCGTACGGTTCTGAAATTACAATTTCACCTTTCTGCAGGCCTATTAACGCGCCAATTCCGGCATATTCCCCGGTGGTCTGAAAACGGAAATCTTCCATCTGATCTTCCGAAATAAAATTGGTGTACGGATCGAGCGAACTAAGCATTTCGTCGATACTTGTTTTTACCAGTTTGCTGGGGTCCACATCGTCAACATAAAACATATTCAATTCCCTGAACAGGTTGTAATATATCTCGAGGTTTTTGGCAATTTCAAAGTTTTTCTGATCGCGGTTGAAGCTGTAAAAACCCATCCCTGCAACCACAATAATCAGTGCTCCTATCCAAATTTTTTTCCAATTCATATCTTTTCTCCTTTATTAACCTGAATGAATTTCAATCAGATAATTTTTATTTTGAACCGACAAAATTAATAATATTACCCGATATGCGTAATTGTGAACCGCTTTGCCTTACGTTAAAATATATTAAACCACAACAAATGTATTTGGTTTGAATTTAAAACCATCATTCTCCCTGACTGAAAATTTCATCTGAAAGTTCATTCCCTGACTTTTACCGATTAAATCAACTGGTTGAGGAGTATTTTTAACTGGGGTTTCACACAAAGCAGAAAAGTTTATGTTAGAAAAAATAGTATTCAAAGATTACTTCTGCAATAAAAAGGCGGTTTTAACCGTCTTTTCATTTTGGTGCCGTTTTATCGCAGATATAAACTAATTTTGCACCCACAGAATAATTCTACCTGATGAAGAGTCCGGGATTGAAAAGAGCAGGGATATTAGTAATTGTACTTTTTTTGTCTTTTTGCCAGAAATTAAAAGGACAGGAAACAGTCCCCCATTTTTTATTGCCCGGAATTTCACAAACGTCACTTTTTAACCCGGCCCATATCAACGAAACCGACAAGCTCGTTCTGGGCGTACCGCTTTTTTCAGGAATTTACGGTAACTGGAACGCCAATGTGCCTGTCAACTCGTTCTTTTCCGACGGGTTCAGCTACAGTTTCAGCAAACTTTACGATGAACTTGCCCCACAGGGGAAAGTTGATGCTTCTGCCAGGGCCTCGGTTTTTTATGCCAGCCTCAATCACAACAATTTCACCTTCAGCTTATCAGTTTCTGAACGATTTTTATCTGCTGGCACTTTGGACCGCGATATTGTTAAGCTCATACGCGATGGCACAATGGCCTATTACGGCACTGACAAATATTTCGGCCAGGGAGATTTTCAATTTCAGCATTTTCGCGAACTCGCATTCGGTATATCAAAAAGAGTTTGGAGCGGTTTGGACATTGGCATTCGCCCCAAATTACTTTTCGGACGTATTTATTTTGATGCCCGCGGAGTGCAATTATCAGTTGAAACTGATGAAGCAAGAAAGCAGCTTCTAATAAAACCCGAGGGGACTTTCAAATTGGCAGGTCCTTTCACGCATAACCGAAATGATTTGTATAACTTTTCCAGTTTCACGGCCAACATATTCCCGGGCGATTATTTTTTCCAGCCACGCAATATGGGTTTTGCTCTCGATTTTGGCGCTGTATTCCGACCCAATAAATCTTTCGAATTTTCATTCAGCCTGCTCGATGCCGGATTAACAACCTTTAAACACAACGCTTTCGAGGTTGAATTTTCAAGGGCAGCACGCTATTCGGAATTCCAGCTTTACCAGTCGCACTCGCCGGGCGAAAATAAATACATTGAACCCCGCGAAGCACTGATAGCATTTGGCGATTCAGCTTCTTACATTATCGATGTTGAGGATGCCGCATCCAGAAGTTTAGTCCTTCTGCCCGTTAAACTAAACGTTTCAGGCAAATTTAATTTTTCAGAAACGCTGAGCGCCGGCATCAACAACCAGTTCAGCTATTTTCGTGAGCGGCCGCGAAACCTGTTTTCCGCATTCGTACAATCAAAGTTAAGCGACAAAACAACCCTTTCCGGGGGGTTCTCGTTGTATAACTTTTCGGCTGTTTGGCCCGGCCTTGGAATAAGCCACACCTCCGGGAAATTTCAAATCTTCTTTTCAACCAATAATATTTCAGGAATTATTCAACCAGCTGCCGCAAAACATTTAAATTTGTGCCTCGGTATTAATTTGTTATTTGATACTTAGAAACAAAAACAGTTATGGAGCTTTTCATTCATTTATATATTGTAGGATTTATCAGGACACTGGTAATAATTGCCGCTGTATATTTTGCGGTCCGTTTATTCACAAGGTATGTGCTACCTTTAATTCTGAACAAAAAAATTAAGGACATGCAGCATAAAATGCGCGAACAACAAAAGCAGCAGCAACACCCCAACCGTGGCGAAGGGGATGTAACCATAGAATACGACAAAAAAAGGGACCGAAACCACAACCAAAAAGACGGTGAATATGTTGACTTTGAAGAAGTGGATTAATTTACTTCAGCGCTTTCATCACCTCCATTTTTTCGCAACATCCGATTAAATTCTATTTTTGTCGCTTAATTCATTCTGAAAAATAAATAAATGGCACAGGAAGATATTTTCAAAAAGCTGGTAGCGCACTGCAAAGAATACGGCTACGTATTTCAGTCGAGCGAAATTTACGACGGGCTGAGCGCTGTTTACGATTACGGACAATATGGCGTAGAGTTGAAAAACAACATCAAAAAATACTGGTGGGACAGCATGGTTTTGTTGCACGAAAACGTGGTGGGCCTCGATTCAGCTATCTTTATGCACCCCACTACCTGGAAAGCATCGGGACATGTGGATGCATTTAACGATCCGCTCATCGACAACAAAGATTCGAAAAAACGCTACCGCGCCGATGTGCTGATTGAAGATCAACTGGCCAAATACGAAGCAAAAATCGATAAAGAAATTACCAAAGCGCAAAAACGATTTGGCGATGCTTTTGATGAACAGCAATTCAGGGAAACCAACCCGCGGGTTTTGGCCAACCAGAAAAAATACGACGATTTGCACGAACGTTTTGCAAAAGCGCTGAACGACAACGACCTGAAAGAACTCAAACAGATTATTGAAGACGAGGGAATTGTTTGCCCGGTTTCCGGTTCGCGCAACTGGACCGATGTGCGCCAGTTCAACCTCATGTTTTCCACCGAAATAGGTTCCACATCCGACGGATCTTCCAAAATATACCTCCGCCCCGAAACGGCCCAGGGAATTTTTGTAAACTACATGAACGTGCAAAAAAGCGGGCGCATGAAAATCCCGTTTGGCATTGCCCAGATTGGAAAAGCTTTTCGCAACGAAATTGTGGCCCGGCAGTTTATTTTCCGTATGCGCGAATTTGAGCAGATGGAAATGCAGTTTTTTGTGCGCCCCGGAACCGAGCTCGACTGGTTTGAAAAATGGAAGGAAACCCGCATGAAATGGCACCAGGCACTTGGTTTTGGTGAGGAAAATTACCGCTTCCACGAACACGAAAAACTGGCGCACTACGCCAACGCAGCAGTTGATGTGGAATACAAATTCCCGTTTGGTTTTAAAGAGGTGGAGGGAATTCACTCTCGAACTGATTTCGATTTGGCGCAACACGAAAAATATTCTGGCAAGAAAATCCGCTATTTCGACCCGGAACTGAACGAGTCGTATGTTCCGTACGTGGTGGAAACTTCCATTGGTGTTGACCGCATGTTTTTGCAGGTGATTTCGGCGGCTTACTGCGAAGAAGAACTGAAAAAAGATTCGCGCGTGGTGCTGAAACTCCCGCCGGTACTGGCCCCTGTAAAACTGGCCGTGATGCCACTAATAAAAAAAGACGGACTGCCCGAAAAAGCACGGGAGATAATCGACAAACTGAAGTTTGATTTCAACTGCCGGTACGACGAAAAAGACTCCATCGGGAAACGCTACCGTCGGCAAGATGCCATTGGAACACCTTTCTGCGTAACAGTGGATCATCAAACAACCGAAGATGGAACGGTTACCATTCGCTACCGCGACAGCATGGAACAGGAACGGGTGGCCATCGCTGAATTGGGAAAAATCATTGGCGAAAAGGTAAGCATGCGGAAATTGTTTGAAAAGTTATAACTTTATATCAGAAAAAAATCAGGTATGCCTACATTAACAGGAACATATTACAAGGGAAGGCTCAAGCTGGACAAACCGGTTAAATTTACAAAACCGGTTAAGGTTACTGTTTCTTTTGAAGAAGAAAACAATGATGTTTTAACCCTTTCCGATTTCTCTTTCCTGGAAACTCAGGAATTGCTGAAAGATTGCAAAACTTCCTTTTCCGAAGAAGTAATTGAAGATAGACGTGAAGCGGTATGAATTTGTATTTTGATACATCAGCTTTATTCAAATTGTATCACAAGGAAGAAGGCACAGATGAATTGATGAAAAACTTGCAAAAATAACCATTGAGAAGTTTGAAAAAGATTCAGTAAAATACAAGTTTGTTTCGCAAAGTAATAATTTGAAAATATTAGCAAAAACTCTAATCGGAAAATACTGGAAGAACGGACTGAGGACTTTGGATTCAATCCAGTTGGCATCAGCTTTAAACATAAAAGAGGATATAGATATTTTTCTCACATCCGATAAACTATTGGCTGATATTGCAATCCATGAGGGTATGAATGTCAAATCATAATATTTCCCGCGCGGGTGATTTGGGGCAGAGTTTTATTTTTTTTCTCTGCCTCCTCCTTCGCGGTTTTTCGTTGCACCGGGGGATTTTTAACAAGTCAGCGTAATTATGAAGAAAGTTTTAATCATAACCTACTACTGGCCGCCAAGTGGTGGTGGCGGAGTCATGCGCTGGCTGAAAATGTCGAAATACCTGCCTGAACTGGGCTGGAAACCGATAATTTACACCCCTGAAAACCCCGATGCTTCGGTGGTTGACGAAAGTTTGTCCGAAGAGATTCATCCCCAAACAGAAGTTTTAAAAACACCGATATGGGAACCCTATGAGGTTTTCAGAAAACTAACCGGGAAAAAGAGGGGTGAAAAATTCAAAGCCGGATACATCTCGGAAGCTTCATCGGGTGACTGGAAAAGCAAACTGTCGGTTTTTATCCGGGGCAACTTTCTGATTCCCGATCCACGTAAATTCTGGATAAACCCCTCGGTAAAATTTCTTACTAATTACCTGAACGAAAATCCGGTTGACCTGATTGTTTCCACCGGACCGCCGCATAGCATGCACCTGATTGCACTTAGGTTGAAAAAAAAATTTGACATACAGTGGATTGCTGATTTCCGCGACCCCTGGACCGATATTGATTTTTATAACAAATTGCGCTTAACCAAATGGGGCGATAAAAAACACCGGAAGCTTGAGTTAAAAGTTCTTCAAAAAGCCGACCATGTGGTGACGGTAAGTCCGAATTGCGCGAAAGATTTAAGTAAAATCCCCGGGAAAAAGGTGGAAGTTATTCATAACGGCTTCGACCCTGGTGATTTTGAAGGAATTTCAAATTCGCCTGAAAACTTTTTCTCTATTGCAAATTTTGGTGCATTTAACCGCGACCGGAATCCCAAAGCACTTTGGAAGGTACTCGGCAAACTTGCTGAAGAAAACAAAACATTTAAAGAAAAACTTCGCATCCGGCTGATTGGTCAGACCGACAATTCTGTTATTCAGGACATTGAAAAAAATGGGTTAAAGGAAAACCTGGAGCAAACAGAACACCTCCCGCACAAAAAAGGATTGAAGGAACTGGCCAAATCGCAAGTTTTGTTGCTGCCCATTAACGATGCGCCCAACGCCCGCGGAATTTTGCCCGGTAAAATGTACGAATACATGGCACTGAAACGGCCTATTCTGGCAATCGGTCCCACCGACTCCGACTTCGTCGATATTCTGAACGAAACAAAGACTGGGATAGCATTTGATTTTAATGGCTCCGCAGGTATAAAAAAAGCGCTTGAAAATTACTTCAACCTTTTCATTGAAGGAAAACTTCAGGTGAAATCATCAGCTTTTGAAAAATTTTCCCGGAGAAACCTGGCAAAAAAGTTTATCGAACTTGCCGGGAAGTAACCTTCAGGCATTTTTCAGAAACGGGTGGTAATCGCCTTTTAATCCATGTTTTCAATCTCCAGGAAAAACCCGGCATCGGGAAAATAGCTGTCCATCCTACCCATAACATCAAACCGGTCGGTAGCGCAAACCAGTTCATTCCCGGTTTCTTTTATCGCTTTCATGTGGCGATCGGCAATGTAACCTGCCGACCCTATCAATGCAAATCGTTTCATATTTAAGTATTTTCACCGCTAAGGCGCAAGGGCGTAAAGATTTAAAATTTTCCCTTGCGTCTCAGCGTCTTTGCGGTTAATTCTTCCTCGTTATAAAAGTTTCAAAAATCCATCGGCTAAGATATACTTTTCTCCGGTTTCGGGGCAAACCAGGTCATCGCCGAGAATTGCCCCCGAGCGGCTCACCCACCCTTTTTGCCGGGCCGGAACGCCCACCACCAGCGCATGAGGTTTTACATCTTTGGTAATTACGGCACCGGTGCCAATAAAACAATATTCACCCAAAAAAATGCCACAAACAATGGTAGCATTGGTGCCAATGGTAGCGCCTTTTTTCACCATGGTGGTTTTAAATTCTTCTTTCCGGTTAACTGCGCTGCGCGGATTCATCACGTTAGTAAAAACCATGGGATGGTCCCAGAAAAACATCGTCTTCGCAAACCACGCCTTCGTAAACAGAAACGTAGTTCTGCACTTTTACGTTGTTGCCCAAAACGGCTTTGTTTCCAACAAAAACATTTTACCCCAACACGCAGTTTTCGCCAATTTGTGCCGTTCCCATCACATGGCAGAAATGCCAGATTTTGGCGCCGCTGCCAATTTTGGTGCCGTTATCAACAACGGCTGTTTCGTGGATAAAAATTTTGTTCATTTTGTTATTTTTCACCGCAAAGGCGCAATGACGCTAAGGAATATTTCTTTGCGCCTCTGCGTCCTTGCGGTTATATTTTCATATTAGAAGTTATTTACAAACCTATTAAATCCTTCCTTTAGCAAAGGAACATTAAAGTTTATCAGGAATCCTAATTTTTTATTGGTCAGCTTTAAATAGGAAATAATTTGTGCATCATGAACAGGCAGTAATATATCAACTGCTTTCAGTTCAATTACAATTTCTTTTTCAACAAGAATATCAATTCTGAAGTCCTTGTTTAATTGTTCTCCTTTATAGAATAGGGGAACAAGAACCTGGTTTTCAGCATTAATCCCTCGTAATTGGAGTTCTTTTAATAAACAAAGTTCATAAACCGATTCGAGTAAGCCAGGTCCCATTTCTTTGTGAACTGTAATGGCAGAAGCAAGAATTTCTTTTGAAAGCTGATTGAGCTCATTTTTATTCATAATAAATATTTTTCACCGCAAGGGCGCAATGACGCAAAAATTTTAATTAATTCCTTCGCGCCTCTGCGCCTTTGCGGTTAAATTTCTCCATTGAAAAACTCTTTTATTGAATTTGTTATATATTCCAGCTGTTCTTCCTTCAACTCGGTGTGCATAGGCAGCGAAAGCACTGTTTCGGTTAGCTTTTCGCTTGCCGGGAAATCACCTTTTTTATATCCCAGAAACCGGTAAGCGTTCTGCAAGTGAATAACCCCCGGATAATAAACCATCGCCGGGATGCCCTTCCCTTTCAGGAATTGCTGCAACTCGTTTCGCCGGTTGATTTGAATGGTATATTGATGGAAAGTGTGTGTACTGTAATTCACTCTCTGCGGCAGTTGAATTTCTTCAATATTTACCAGATGCTCGTCGTACCAAGCCGCTGCCTTTTGCCGGGCTTTGATGTGCTTGTCGAAGTATTTTAATTTCACACTCAGGACCGCTGCCTGAATACTGTCGAGCCTTGAGTTTACCCCAACACGTTCGTACTGGTATTTCGCTTTCATGCCGTGATTGGCGATGGAGCGAATGATGGCAGCCAGCTTTTCATCGCCGGTAAAAATTGCGCCGCCATCACCAAATGCCCCCAGGTTTTTCGACGGAAAAAACGAATTGCACCCGATATGCCCGATGGTGCCAGCTTTTTTTGTAGCGCCGTCGCTGAAAAGATAATCGGTTCCCAGTGCCTGGCAGGCATCTTCAACCAGAAAAAAGTTGTGTTTTTGGGCCAGTTTGAGCATTGGTTCCAGGTGGGCACACTGCCCGAAAAGATGCACCGGAAGAATGGCTTTCGTTTTTTTTGTGATAACTTTTTCTGCCTCTGCCACATTTAAGTTGAACGTTCCGGGATGCACATCGACAAAAACAGGTTTTAGTCCCAGCAGCGCCAACACTTCCACGGTGGCAATAAAAGTAAATGGCGTGGTAATCACCTCGTCGCCCGGTTGCAGGCCCAGCGCCATAAAAGCAATTTGCAAGGCATCGGTACCGTTTCCGCAGGCAATTACGTTGGTTTGAAGATAACTGGAAAGTTCCTTTTCAAATTCCAGCACTTTCCCGCTTTTTATAAATTGGGTAGATTTTATCACCCCCTGCATGGCAGCATCAATTTCGGCTTTCAGGGTGAGGTACTGCCCGTAGGTGTCGCACATGTGTATTTTTTCCATAATTTCCTTTTTTACCGCAAAGACGCTATGACGCAAAGATTTTTTTGAATTCACAATTACATTTTCTTTGCGCCTCTGCGCCATAGCGGTTAAATCTCTTTTAAAAACAACGCAATTTTTTCTGCGGCATTTCCTTCGCCGTAAGGTTTTTCCAGGAATCCCGGATTAGTATTTTTTATCTCGTGTGCTTTTTTCAAAATACGCTGCTTATCGGCTCCCACCAAATGATTGTAGCCTAGATCAACCAGTTCAGTCCATTCGGTTTCATCGCGAATAACCAGGCACTGTTTTTTGAAAAAGAACGCCTCTTTTTGCAGTCCGCCACTGTCGGTAATCACAAAGGCGCAGTTTTTCAATAGTTCAATCATATCGAAATACCCCACCGGTTCCAACGGTACAAAGTTCAGTGTGATGTTTTCCCGTTCCAAAATCTTTTTGGTACGCGGATGCAACGGCAGCACAATCCGGAATTCATTATTTAGTTCGTTTAATGCTTCTACAATCGATCGGAGACGACCTGAATCATCTGTATTTTCCTGGCGGTGCAGCGTTGTTAGCACAAGCGGGCGCGGTTCCTTTTCCAGCGTTTTTAACACGGTGGCATGTTTAGCCGAAATTTGGCTGTAAAATAACGCCACATCGAACATTACATCGCCGATGTTTTCAATTTTTACATTGAAGTTTTCAAATCCCTCGCGGCGCAGGTTTTTTACTGCCGTTTCGGTAGGACAAAACAACCAGTTGGAAATACGGTCGGTTAAAATGCGGTTGATTTCCTCGGGCATTTTCATGTTGAAACTGCGCAGGCCTGCTTCCACGTGGGCTACCGGAATATGCAGTTTGGCAGCGGCCAGCGCTCCGGCCAGCGTGGAGTTAGTGTCTCCGAAAACCACAACAGCCATGGGTTTTTCGTCCTGCAAAACTTTTTCAATTTCTTCCAGCATCCTGCCTGTCATAGCCCCGTGGCCAAGTGAATTGATTCCCAGGTTGTATTTCGGTTCGGGAATTTCCATTTGCCGGAAAAATATTTCGGCCATATTTTCGTCGAAATGCTGACCGGTATGCACCAGCACCTCTTCTAATTTGCGTTTTTTTAAAGCCCGGCTTAAAGCTGCTGCTTTAACAAATTGTGGACGCGCACCTACTATGGTGAGAATTTTTGGCATAAATTCAAAACTTTATTTCACAAACTGTCAAAAGTACTATTTTTGAATGTTAAATGGAACGGAAAAAGAAGATACTCTCCTTCATCTTGTAACTAAATGAATCTATAACTAAAAAAATCAATACATATGTTTCGATTATTACTATTTATTTTTCTCTTCTTTTTTACAAAATTGATTTACTCACAGGAACTCATGCGCTATACCTGTGAAGCTGACCGGGTCGATATTTCCAAATTCGAATCGACCCGATCATTTGACGATAAGGGCATAATTTTATCAAAAAGAGGATATCACCCTTTATCTGTTTCCAGATACGGAGTTATGGCTTATTATAAATACCTGGACACAATGGATAGTACCTATTACCATAAATGTGTTAATCAAATTAATTATTTTAAGGATAGTTCCAAAGTCAACGTTATGTTTAACGGTAAAGGAATAGGCCTGCCATATAATTTCAATTACGGAGGGTTAAAAGCCCCTTGGTATTCAGGAATGACACAAGGATATGCGATAAGCTATTTGCTTCGTTATTATGACTTAACAGATGATGAAACAATTCTTCCAATTATAAAAAAAATAGCATTTGTTTTAATTTCTCCACAAAAAGATGGTGGGACAATTTCCACCACAAAAGAAGGATGCACATGGATTGAAGAATATCCCAATTCAACAAGATCGAAACAAGTGTTAAACGGATTTATTAATGGGTTAATCGGATTATACGAATATTGCACCTTTTTTGATGACGATTTAAAGGCAAGGCAAATATTTAATGAAACATACGAATGCTTAAAAACAAGTTTGGAATACTACGATACACCTATCTGGAGTTATTACAACAAAAGTAATAGTCGGTTAACAGATGGATACATGAGGTACCAGATTTACGAAATGAAATTCTTGTACGAATTATTTCAGGAACCTTTATTCGATGCACAAATGCGAATTTGGTCGGTTATGTTATCTGACAAACTCAAGAATAAAAAGGCTCATAAAAAGGAATTTGTAAACCCCTATAATTCAAGGATGCTTGAAAAAATGAATGATTCCTTATTTTATTTACCGGTGAGTACACAGCAGCAGGTAGAAGTGGATTCACTGCAAATCTTCAATTTCAAATCAATGAGAGAATGCAGAAGATATTTAAAAGGCAAAAAGCAAAAAAGAGCTAAAAAAACCTCCGATTTGGCGTTTCTTTGTTTTGAATTGCCGCAAACAGACAGTACAGATTATCTAAAAATTAATTTTAATGACAGCAATTTAACCACCTATGAAATTACTGTTTATAAAAAACCTGAAAGGAACCCACGAAGGGCTGAGGAAATTGAATTAAAAAAATTTTGCAACAGGAACCAGCTTTTATTATCATTCCCTGAAATGGATATCTCGGATTTGCTTCTTAAGTTTGAAAATAAAGAAAATTTTAGCCTGTCGGCCACAACAGTTGATTTTTTTAGCACATCCAAAGGAGAACTGCCCTATTTTGGACATCACATTTCTCAACCATTCGACTTAAAAAAAGAAAATACTTATAAAATAGGGTTGCCGGTAATAAACATGGATCAGGCAGTTCTCTTTTATAAATTTGCACCAGCGAATAAAAAAATTTCTGATACAAAATGGAAAGCAATTAACACACTAAATTTGAATGATTACTTTACGCCGGCTAAAAACGGGAAGTACAGTTTCATGCTTGTCTTTAACCGCACGAACCCGCTAAATTTTGTTGGAGACTTTAAAATTTCGCCTGTTAAAAATGTTGCTAAAATCCGTTAAGAAATGGGATGTAAAAATTATCTTTGAAAAATTTGTTAGCATCAGGAATGGAAAATAATAATAAACCAATTTTTGTAACCCAGCCCGCGTTACCTCCTTTGGAAGAATTTTCAAGGTATCTGAAAAAAATATGGGACAGCAAAATACTCACAAATAACGGTCCGTTTCATCAGCAGTTTGAACAAGCACTCGCTGATTACCTCGGGGTAAAGCACATTTCACTTTTTGCCAACGGCACATTGGCGCTGATGACTGCCTTACAAGCTTTACGCATTACCGGGGAGGTAATTACAACTCCTTTTAGTTTTGTAGCCACTACTCACTCCCTTTGGTGGAACAATATTCAGCCTGTGTTTGTGGATATCGAACCCAAAACTTTTACGCTCGACCCAGAGAAAGTAGAAGCAGCCATTACCCCGCAAACAACTGCCATTATGCCGGTTCATGTGTACGGAAATCCTTGCAAGCTTGAACGACTTCAGGAAATAGCCGATATTTACGGCCTGAAACTAATTTATGATGCGGCTCACACATTTGGAGTGAAAGTAAAAGGTACTTCTCTCGTGAATTTTGGCGATCTTTCCATATTGAGCTTTCATGCAACCAAAGTTTTCAACACGATTGAAGGAGGCGCTATTATTTGCCCGGATGAAAAAACAAAGAAACGTATTGATTACCTGAAAAATTTTGGTTTTGCAGGCGAAACCACAGTAATAGAACCGGGTATTAATGCAAAAATGAACGAGATACAAGCAGCATACGGGTTGTTGCAATTAAAATATGTAGATCAATACATTGCCAGCCGGAAAGCTGTAGCCGAGGCTTACCGTGAACAACTGAAAGGAATACCGGGTATTCGCTTCCTCAACGATATTCCGGGTGTACATCACAATTACGCTTATTTCCCGATTTTAGTAGATGCTTCCGAATACGGCAAATCCAGGGATGAACTTTATGAAGAACTAAAACGTCATAATATTTACGGACGCCGTTATTTTTACCCGCTTATCAGTCAGTTTCCGATATACCGCGGGTTGCCTTCAGCTAAACAGAGTAACTTGCCGGTTGCAGAGAAAGTTGCCGCAGAGGTGATTTGTTTACCGATTTATCCGGAATTGTCACTAACCATTATAAATAGAATTACGAATTGCATTAAAAGTTATGATTGATTATCTAATTTCTGATAAATCTTTTAATGAGGATAAAATTGTTGAGATTCTAACTCACTTCGATGTCTATTTTATCCCAAAGATTAGTGACAGAAAAAATCTAATTGATTACGCAAAAAAATTATCGTCAAATGCATCTTTTATTTTTGCTAAAGACAAAAACACAATTGTAGGCTTTGTGGCTTTCTATTTTAATTCTGCACCACAAGCAACATATCTTACCTTAATAGCTGTAGATAATAATTCCCAAGACTTGGGAATCGGAAAATCTATGATTTACAAATTAATAGAATATTGTACCACACATAATTCTGCAGGGATTTTATTAGAAATGAGAGCAAATAACTTAAACCTTTTAAAGTTCTATAAGAATATGGGATTTGAAATAAAAGAAAAATTTGAAAGTTCATTAAATGGAGAAACTAAATATCATATGTATTTGCCAATAACAAAGTATAATGAAAAATGAATAAAACACCAGTGGTCTTTCTTCATAATATTAGTAGAATTCTTGGAATTAATATTCGAGTAAAGCACGATGACTATTATCCATTTCCTGGAGGAGGAAGCAAAGCACGAAAACTTAACTATATTCTTAATGAAGACATACAAAAAAAATACAATGCGATTGTTACTGCCGGAAGCAATCAATCCAACCACTTACGCTCAACAGCGCTTTTTGCTTCAAAATTGGGAATGAAATTGATTTGTATAATTCATGACAATAAACCAGAAAGATACGAGGGAAATCTAAAAGTTGTAAAATTAACTGGTGCAGAGTTAAGATTTGTCAATAAAGCAGAAGTTAAGGAAGCCATGGACAAGGCAATGGCTGATTTAAGCATTGAAGGCTATATACCATTCTATATTTGGGGTGGTGGCCATTGCTTAGAAGGCTCCCTGGCTTATTACGATGCAGTTAAAGAACTTAAAGGCCAGTTGAGGGAATTCAAACCTAATTATCTTTTTGTTGCAAGTGGCACTGGCACTACACAGGCCGGAATAGAAATTGGTGTCCGTAAATTTTTGCCTGATTGTCAGGTGATTGGCATTTCAGTAGCCCGAAAAAAAATACGAGGAAAGGAAGTAATACTGGATAGTATGGAAAAACTTAATACTTTTTTGGGTAATCCTATAAAAATGCCAGGTGATATTCAATTTGATGATTTCTGGACTGGTGGAGGATATGAAGCAACCTACCCCGAATTGTTGGATACCATTAAATGGGTAGCCAAAAACGAAGAGATTATCTTAGACCCCACATATACCGGTAAAGCATTCCATGCATTAAAAACGTATGCACAAAATGGAAAAATTAAACCTGGCTCCAATGTAATTTTTTGGCATACAGGTGGTCTTCTTAATTTAATGGCATCAAAAGATTTATAAAATGATGAACATTTTGCTTACTTCTGTTGGCCGAAGAACCTACATGGTTAATTATTTTAAAGAAGCATTAATTGATATAGGTGAAGTGCATGCTGCCAATAGTGTTGAAACCTATTCAATGAAAATAGCAGATAAATCAGTGATAACACCTTTGATATATGACGATAATTACATTGAGTTTCTGCTCAGTTATTGTATAGAGAATAATATTAAAGCTGTAATTTCCTTATTTGATATAGATTTACCCGTATTAGCTAAAAACAAAATAAAATTTGCAGAACAGGGAATTTCTGTCATTGTTAGCGATTATGAATTTATTCAAATATGTAACGATAAATGGCTGACCTATAATTCTTTTATTAAAAACGAATTTCATTCCCCTGCCTCATTTCTTACGACTGAAGATGCACTAGCTGCCATTGAAAACAATTCATTAAACTACCCATTAATTATTAAACCCCGCTGGGGCATGGGCTCAATTGGAATTTTTCAGGCAGAAAACGATGAAGAACTTCAGTTTTTTTTCAAAAAAACCCAAGGGGAAATTGCTGAAAGTTACTTGAAATATGAATCAGAAAATACTCCAACTGAAAATGTAATTATTCAGGAAAAATTACCGGGAAGTGAATTTGGATTGGATGTATTCAACGATTTGAATGGGAACTTTCTCGCCTGTATCCCCAAAAAAAAATTGGCTATGCGAGCGGGAGAAACAGATGCCGCCGAAATAATTAAAAATGAAGAACTGATTGAGTTGGGAAAAAAGCTTTCAAAAGAAACAAGGCACATAGGAAACCTAGATGTGGATTGTTTTTTCAAAAACAATCAAGTTTATATTCTGGAAATGAATTGCCGTTTTGGAGGACAATACCCTTTCTCGCATCTTGCAGGCGTTAATTTCCCTAAAGCAATTGTACAAATGCTATTAGGAGACAAAGTTGAAAAAAAACTTCTTAAGGCAAAAGCCGGAACCATAGGAATAAAAGATTTAGTACCTGTAAAATTAGTTTAAGGTTTTAGTACCATTTTATTTTTTACATTTTCAAAAAAATTTTAAGCAGATGTTATGACACAAGCCATAAAAACAGTTCACATCTATACTGGGCACACTTTTACCAGAAATTCAGATAGATTTGAGGGAGATCTTTTTGAAAACACTATAATAATTTTTTCAGAAAAAAGAACGGAAAGCAAACCGGGGGAAAGAATTATTCAACTTAACGGTACTAAAAAAGATATTGAAGAAGTTATCGGCATCTGCCAAAATGCCGAGTTGGTTGTCCTATATGACTTGGATTCGGTAAAAATAAAAATTGCATTAAGTCTGCCCGATCACATTAAAATTGCCTGGCGCTTTTTTGGGCATGAATTATATGATCGGCAAAGACTTTTATACTTAAGTAAGACAACGCGGAAAACATTGGGTGCTAAACTTATTTTTGAAAAAATTTGGGAAAAGAAAAATATTACACAGTTTACAAAAGCACTAAACCGTATCAACTTTTTTTTGGGAATCAGTGAAACGGAATACCGTTTTCTTTCTGAAAATTGGGGAAAATTACCCCATTTTATACAACTGTCAATTACCCTCACCAATAAAGATTCAATACCTCCTGATTTCAGATTAAAAAAAGGTGAAGCTTCTCCACTTATCATTGCAGGAAATAGCAAAAGCCTTTACAACAATCACATAGATATCATTAAGTTAATTGTTCAGGAACCTAATAGTCAATACTTCAATTTTACTATACTTTTTAATTATGGGTTGGAAAAATACTATACAAAAAAAATAAGAAAACTAACCAGAGGGAAAAATTATTTTCATTTGATTGAAGAATTTATGCCTTTAGATGAATTCAATAATTTATATGAAAGAGCAAGTGCAGTAGTGATCAACAGCTACCGGCAAATGGCAATGGGAAATATTTTTACGGCTTTCAAGAAAGGGGTTAAAGTTTATTTAAACGAAAAAAATTTAATGTTACATTGGCTAAAAATGGAAGGTTTTAAAGTATATCGTATAAAAGATCTTCAAAATGACATACATAATAATAATAATGTCTCGTTAACACAAGACCTGGCCATCCATAATTTTCAACAACTAAAAAAATTATCAGAAAAATATTCTGATGAGAAATTCCAAAAAATTTTATATACTGAATGTGCTTTAAACAAAAAAAATGAATAAATAGATTTTAGACAGTAAGTAGTTATATCAATCATTCTAAGTAGAAATTGCTTCACCTATTATTTTATAATATTTCTTATTTTTTGATATCGTTCTTTTAATACACTCCTTTTCTTCTGTTGTCAATTGATTCTTCCACTTTTTCAGAGGCTCACCTTTAGTTGTGGCGTTTATAATATTCACCTTCCTTTTTGCGATTTTTTCAATATGATTTTCATGCTTTTCATCCAATTTGAGGAATTGGAATATGCGCTTAATGGTAGTCTCCTGGTCATTGACCAGATTTTCGTAAGAAACAATTAAAACTTGTTTTTCAGCTAAAGCTTTTACAGTTTCCAATGCAAGAATATTTAATTTGAACCACATTTCAGGGATAAGCTCAAAATTTTCAGGATAATATTTCACCCCGGGAATAGTGTCTTTATTTGAAGTATTGCTCCAACAAGCATTTTGTTCATTTGGCTTATAGTAAAGTAATGACTTTGTTTTATGCATTTTTAAAAAATGGTGTTTCATACTTGCCGAATGCCCATATATATCGCGAATAATTATAATAAATTTCGATTGTGGGAATAATCTGTTAACATAGCCTAGCTTATTCATCAGATGGGGTGATTTATTTACCGGAATGATGTTCGCCCAGTCATAAAAAATTCTTCCTGTTTTGTAATTTAATTTTGAACTGGTACGCATCAGATGTCTTTTTAATGTTTTGCTTTCATGGATAAAATCCGAAAAATAATTTGTCATCTGATACGTATAATATCCACTGGCATCAGTAGCATTTTTATAATCGCAATGACCCTTTATACTTGCCCCACCTATTTTAGTCCAGGCATCATTTAGTTCTACTCCAATCTTGAGTAATTGAGGATGAGAGGATAATTTATCAACCAACAAAGTTGTACCACTTCTCATGCAACCAGTAACAAATAGTGGCATATTATATTCTTTTGAGGCAGGTTCACCGTAAGTTTTAAAAACTCTTCTCAAAAAAGGATTCAGCTTTAACATAAAATGTTTTAATTTTTATCAAACAATTTTTTAAATGAATTGAGAATATTTGCAATATCTTCTGAAACCGGGAAAAATAATATAAAAATCAATGTTAATAACACTATCAACCCGCCCCGCACAAATAAATCGATTATTAATGGAAATTCCGGGATCAATTGCAATACAAAATATACTAAAACATAAAATCCAATAATTGCCGGAAACTTCCAGTTAAATGGCTGCATTTTATATTTCCAGAAAAGAAAAATATAACGCATCAAATTATTCAACATTAACGATGAGGCGATTGCGATAGCTGCTCCTGAAATGCCCCAAAGGGGTATCAGTAAATACATTAAAGTAATTACCAAAGCAATAAGTAATGAAACAAAAACCAAATTAACACGGTAGTATTTAGAGAAAGCTATAATTTGGCCATTTGCCCCGGTAATCATATCAAACAAATACCCCAGCCCAATAAAAAATATTACCCATTTGGCTCCCGAATAATCATCACCAAGTATGACCAGGATATTGTCAATATTGGCCCAGATTCCTAAAAACAAAAAACCACCAATAATTAACTGGTTCAAACAGCTTTTATAATAAATTTCCTCAATCGTTTTTATGTCATCCTTCCTCCATGCATCGGCGATGAGTGTTCCTGAAATTTTCAACAATGTTCTTGAGGGCATTACAACCAGTGAACCAAAATAAAATGCAATTGTATAAACTCCGGTGTTTGACAAATCGAGCATCTGGTTGATTATGATTTTATCAATGTTGAATACAATCATTGACCCCAAACCGGTTATTAACGAAAACAAAGCAACATTAACAATTTCCTTTTGCATATTTTTCCCAACGCGCCGGTTGGGTGGCTTCACCTTTATTTCCTTTTTCCTGAGCAGGAAAAAAATTATTATTAGTGCTTTGAGTGAAATTGCCACTGCATAACTAATAATTAATTGTTCGAGGCTGATGAGCTTAAAAACAAACAACAGAGTAACTCCAAATATCAAAACCCGTTGAAGAAATTCCTGCAAAAAGGTGCCAAAAACTGCATCATAAAGCATTTTATTAAATGCATCGAGAAAGGTGAAAACCATTGTGGCAATGGTTAGTGGAACCAGCAAGTAAAGGTATTCAACAAATAAAGGGGAATCTTCTATATTTGTTTCAACCAGATAAGGTTTTAAAAGCACAAAAGCACAAAGAAATAGAATCAGGCCAACAATATGGAAAAGCAGGGCAATACGCAAAAACCCATTGTGTCCGCTTTTTGAATCTCTGAAATATGAAAATAAACGGTTAGTAACACCTGGTAATCCTAATAACGACAATCGTCCCATTAACGTCGACCAGGAAACCAGCAAACCAAACAAACCAATCGTATCTGTACTTA
>NZ_JBSQIC010000070.1:0-19500 GCF_055108615.1 Tangfeifania sp.
ATTTCCCCCGGCCCCCTTGGTCATCCTTCGCACATTCCTTACGCAGACCATTCCCCCAAACGGGGAAAGAATAAGGTATTCTTTTGTTTTTTGGGGAAAAGAAGCGGACTTCTTTAGTTTTTTTAGGAGCAGGATTCCGCGAGGGAGGAACGACCGACGCGGTCTCATCATAGTCCTGCTGTGTTTGTTTAGGACGTTTTCTTTCTTACGGGCATTGTGCTCAAAGTCATGAGTTTGCCGCGGTCGCTGCGCTCCCTCGCAAAGTCGTGCCACGAATGTTGTTTGTTGCAGAGATATCGGTATTCCAAATAATGTTAGGTGCAAGATTCCGCGAGGCGATGCTGTTCGCCTGTTTAACGCCGTCGGGCAAGTCCCCCTAAACGTTTCATCTGGCCACGGAGCCGTGGCGGTCTTATGCCCCTTATTCCCAGTCGAATTATGGGAAAGAACGTCCTTCATTCTAATCTCATTTTGTGCAGGTTTCCACGATCCGCCAGCCGGCGGATCCGAAGCGGTCTCATGCCCCTGTACCTTATAATGTTTCGTACAAATCTTTCCATTCCGGGTTTATCGCTTCAATGAGTTTTAGTTTTCTGGTCCGGTTTCCTGCCTTTATCCCGTGGAATGATGCTTCGCGTTAAAATCTTTGATTTATTCCACGGGGTTCACCCCGTGGAATAACGCTCTGCGTTAAATCTCCGATTTATTCCACGGGGTAAATTGGAAAAATTGTAAAATTGTTGCGCTAAGGTACGGATTGCCTCATAGAGATCACTTCGTGACAAATCGCGCACCAGCACCGGGCTTTATTTTGTGGCAGAAGAAATTTTCTTTTTACGGCCAATACGTTGCTTACCCGACAATGACTTGAGTGTTCGATGCAGGGGATTAATGATGGTCACCCCTGTAATTTCATTGGTTTCGGTTTGTACCCTCACAATTGTTCCCTCGCCAATATCAACTCCTTCTGCATTCTGCGGATTCCCAAATGAGATGTAAAGCACATCTGCTTCGGCATCGTAGTCCCATTTGATTTTTTCTTTTTTTTCCGAGATATTTATAGTTTCCATATCAATTTTCTTTTTTTGTTTATGCTACGACTAAAATAAGCTGTTAAAAACAATGATTCTGTATGTTTACCCCCTCTGCTTTGCTAGTTTCCCTCGGCAAGGGGGACAAACCCTGCTACCGCCCGATTGCAACGTGTGGTGTAATTTGTACGCGATACAATCGCGCACCAGTGTTGGTGTGAATTTCACTGGCGCTGTGAAATCTGGTTTACGGATAAAATTTATAGATGTCTTTTCGATGCAAAAGACGCTCGAAAATCAGGGTGTCGTTTTGAATTCTTACTCCTTGTCCTGTAATTTCCAAACCGTATTCTGTAAAAATATTTGTAACCTTTCAGTTTTCGTAAGTTTGGAATATCTTCCTGTTTCTCAAACGCCCGGGCATCGCTAAAAACAAATTGCTCGATTTTTTTTCTTTGGTTGGCCGGTATTCTTACCAATTCTTTTAAAAAAGTTTTGTTTACCCGTATTTCCATTATCGTTTCAACTTTCGATAATATTCCCTGGCTTCGTTTAGGGAGAGATTTTCAGCCGGATCATTTTCTTCAATAAACTGCCCCAATGCATAATCTTCAAGCAGTTGTTCCATTTTTTCGAATGTTTCAATATCGACCTGAACTGCAACAGGTCGTTTTTTTTCGTCGGTAAGGTATGTTTTTTTTATGTCAAGCATCTTGTCTGAATTTTTGTAAAGATATTAAATTATTGCTGTTTATAAGTGCAATATTGAGCTGAGAGCTGAGAGCTGAGAGCAGAGAGCAGAGAGCCAAGAGTCATGAGCTAAGAGCCCCGCTACCGCCCGATTGCAACGTGTGGTGTTATATACGCGATACAATCGCGCACCAGCAGAGGTGCCGGTTTTCGGCCTCGCGGGGAATGCCGGTATGGGCTAAACAACTATGGTTTTGTAATTCAATTGTGTAACCACATTTAATTGATTTTTATCTGAGGAAACAAAAATCCAACCTGGTTCTGCAATAATTCTCCATCCAGCTACATGTAGCGCATCAAGTGTTCTCAGCCCATAAACTTTTCCAAATTTTTTTATCAGAATCAGCGCTTCTTCCATGATGTCAAATCCCATTGGGACAGTATTAAAATATGCCATTTGATTTTCAATGGCGCTTTGAATTTTTCCAAGATTCTCCTCGGGAATTTTATTGTTTCTGTATTTCCGGTAAATAGCACTTTGCAGTTCAATTAATGCCAAATCAAGTACACTAATGCTATTCGAAGGATTCGTCACAAGTTTTTTTACAGCTTCCGAACCTTCTTCGTTGCTAAAAAGTTTCACCGGGGCTGATGTGTCGAAAAACAGGGTCATAATCTGTCTTCCCGTCCCTGTTTAATGTCATCTGAGGTGATGGGGTGATGCTCCATCAACTTAATAACTTGCTGGTAAGGGTAATTTATTGATGGAACCGGTTTTTTCATTTTTACCGGTTTTTTTCTTTTTAATGAATCAATTAATAATTCCACTACCCTAAGTTCATAATTGTCGAGCTTATCGACTTTGTCCTTTATGTTTTCTTTGAGTATCATATCATGTTCTATCTAATTGTTATTGTAAGCAAAGGTAATTCTATTCATTGAATTTTGAAACAGTATGTGTACTGGTTAAAATATTTTACTGCCATTCATTCTTGTTGAATCGGGCCTAAAGTCTAAAGAAGCCGCCGAATTACACACCTTGCCGAATTTTTCCTGTTCAATCAGTTGGTTTACGCGGTTACGGTCTTCGAGGTCCATGCGCACAAAGCTGTAGTTGGTGTAGGTTGTGCTTTGTACTTTGGTGTGCCGGTTTCGGCGAGGCGGGAGATGCCCCGCTACCGCGCGATTGCAACGTGTGGTGTAATTGTACGCGATACAATCGCGCGCCAGCAGAGGGAGGTTTGAAGCTTGTCTGCTGCTTTCTGGTTGCTTTCCATTAGCCCATCATGTTTTCAAATTTTGCAAGCGAAATTACGTTGAGGCCAAGTTTGAAAGCTTCTTCAGATAAAAGTTTATCACCTGTTCCCAGCGCAGTTGCTTTTGCTTCGCGATAAAGATCTATAAGATAATTATCTTTTTTGTCGGTTAAATTATTTGATTTCAATTTAACCTGAACTAATTTACAAAGTTTCAAATGTATTTTTACAGCTTCCGCAATTTCATTCCCGGAAATATATTTTTTGAATTTATCTCTTTGCAATACCTGTGTTATTTCGGCAATAAGATTTTGGCACGTTACAACTTTAAGATTATTCTCTAAAATTATTTTTACCAGATGATCGTATTTTTTTGACAAGAGGTAACTTATCCAGATATTTGTATCGAGAATAAAAACTTCCCGTTTCATTCTTTTCCTTTCCTGTATTCAGATATCTCAGCAACAATATTTTCCATATCGAACGAATTCTCTTTCACTTTTTTTGAAAGTTGCCGGGAACGGTATAATAATGTTTCTTTTTCCAATTCCTTTTCAATTTTTACTTTATCCTGAATGGGAAGGGATTTTATCAGCTTTAACAAGTCGTTAAAGTAAAAAGGGATATTGTAAGTTTTGTTATATTCTTGTGCTTTCATTTTTTTCTTTCAAATTTATTAAAAGGATTGTTAAAAACAAAGCGGTTTCTGGTTGCCCCAGGTCGCTTTGCTCTCGGAATTAGTTCCACCGTCGTCTTTAGATTCTCCGCCAGCCGGAGGATCCCAAAGGTTGGGTGTCACTGAATCGGGAAGTCGTGCTACTAAGTTTGTTTTGTGCAGTAATATTCGTATTCCAAATCATGTTAAGTGCAAGGTTCCGCGAGGAGGAACGACGAAGCGGTCTTAAACCCTTACTACGAAACCTGTTTAGAAACCTTTCCATCTCTCAATACATATTCCTCCCCTGCTCGCGCCGATTTGTAATCGGTGTGCAAGCCAAATGGCTTGAAAGTATTTGCAAACTGTTATTTTTCAGCCCATGGCTGAGGTACGGATTACAAATCCGCACCAGCGAGGGGCATGGCTGCCTCTTTGGGAAACAAAGGTAAAGCCATTGGTTTTAAGAGCCTTGATAATTTGTTTGGATGATGGTAATTTAGACATTAACAGAGGTTTCTCCCAGAAGGGTTTCATTAATAACCGGAAATTCTGTTTCCGAATCTGGTTCATCAAAATAGAGTGCAAGCGCTTCATTCAGGTTGTCAATGGCTTCCTGGATTGTATTCCCAAAACTTGAAACATCGACATTCAGGCATTGTGAAACGTAATACTTGTATTCTTTGTAAACGATCTATTTTAACGTCTTCATTCTCTTCTCCAAATTTATTAAAACGGTTGGTAAAATCAAAAAGGGGTATTAGACGCAATACTTTTAGATGCAAGTATCAAGACTGAAAAGTTTAAATGGTTGTTGTTTTATTTATATTTCCTTTTGAAGAACTGCCTGAATCCCCCTCTTTCCCCCTTTGGTCTGAGGGTACAGTTTCAAAATTGGCCTGTACCCAAAGGGGGACGGGGAACCTGCGGGTTTTGGCGGTTTGGACTTTAAGGCAGCAGCTCCGTCCCCCTTTGATTTCCGATGATTTTGTGGAATGCAGAATTTGCCAATCAAGGGGGATACAGGGGGGATTGGGTTATTGAGTTTTATTGTTATAATTTATATACTTTATCTCCTGCCTCTTTAATCATATTCCGCATATCAACAATTAGACGTGCCTTTTCTTTTATAAAATTTATGTCAAAGGCTGAGTGGTTGGTTGTGAGTATTACTACATCCGCTTCTGCTAAAGTTTCGGCTGTAAGTTCCACTGATTTAAATTCCCTTCCCTCATTTGTTTTGACAGCAGGGATGTGCGGGTCGTGATAGGATACGTCCCCGCCTTTGTGGGCAGTGATGTCGATGATTTCGAGTGCGGGTGATTCTCTTTCATCATTGATATTCGGTTTATAGGCCACACCCATAAAGAGTACTTTGCTGCCGTTGACTGCTTTTTTGTGGCGGTTAAGTGCGGTGGCGATTTTGATGTACATGTAGTGTGGCATGCGCATGTTGATGTGGCCGGCAGTGTGAATCATGGAGAGGTCGAAGTTGTATTTTTTGGCGATGTACTCGAGGTAGAACGGGTCGAGGGGGATGCAGTGCCCGCCAATGCCGGGGCCAGGATAAAAGGGCTGGAACCCAAACGGCTTGGTGGCAGCGGCATCGATGACTTCCCAGATGTTGATGTCCATTTTTCCGGCCAAAAGTGCTAGTTCGTTAATGAGGCTTATATTTATAAGTCTGTACGTGTTTTCGAGGATTTTTACCATTTCGGCAATGCGGGGAGAGCTGACTTTGTGGATGGTGTCGATGGCTTTGGCGTAAATGGCCTCACCAATTTCAAGGCCTTCGGGTGTCATGGCGCCCAATACTTTCGGGGTGTTGCGGGTGTGGAAAGATTTGTTGCCGGGGTCTACGCGCTCGGGGGAGTAGGCGAGCCAGAAAGGAGCGCCAGCCCCCCTCGGTCCCCCCAAAGGGGGGGTGTTGGAAGCCCCCTCATTCACAAGGGGGAGGTTGGAAGCCCCCTTCGCTTCGCGGGTCCCCCGAGGGGGGACAAAAGAAGACCCTTCGACTCCCGACGTTTCAGCCGGGACAGGTCCGCTCAGGGTGACAGCGTCGCTGAAGAGCGGGTTGCTTTTGGTGGCTTTAAGTATTATCGGAAGCATCACTTCTTCGGTGGTGGTGGGGTAGGTGGTGCTTTCGAGGGAGATGAAGGTGCCCGGTTTCATGTAGCGGCCAATGTCGGTGCAGGCGGCTTCGATGTAGCTCATGTCGGGTTTTTTAAACCTGTCGAGCGGTGTGGGAACTGCTATAATCAGGGCATCGCATTCAGCCATTCGGCTAAAGTCGGTTGTGGCGCTGAGCGACACGTTGTCAACCACTTCTTTCAGCACCGCATCGCGGATGTCTTCGATGTAGTTGCTGCCGTGGTTGATTTTGTCAACCTTTTCAGGGTTTTTGTCGAACCCGATGGTTTTGATACCGGCTTCGGCGAAGTTTACTGCGAGGGGGAGGCCAACGTATCCGAGGCCGATAACGCCCACAACTTCTTTGTTATTGGCTATTTTTTCGAGAATTTGATTTTTGTAGTTCATGTATTAAATTGTTAAATGGTCAAATTGTTAAATGGTCAAATTGTTAAATGGTTAAATTGTTAAATGGTTAAATTGTTAAATTGTTAAATGGTCAAATTGATAAAAGGTTAAATTGTTGCGCTGAGGTATGGATTGCCTCATTGAGATCACTTCGTGATAAACCCGTACCAGCGAGGTTAATAATGCGAATAACAGGATATAATTACTACTGAATTTTTAGAGCAATTCTTCTATCAGTTTCAATCCACCGCTGATATTCCTTAAATGCTTCCGGAACAAATTCAATTGTTTTCATACCAGATCGCTGGCTTTTACAGAAATGGTTTTCTTTTTTGTTTCGTATTGAGCTATTCTTTCTTCCAGAACTTTTACGTATTCAGGATTGCTTAAAATATAATCTGTTGCATCAGCTGGTTGTATATTAATTTCTATCGTTTTATTTGGAAATAATTTTTTTATTCCTTCAATCAATTCCGGTGTAATTTCATTCGAATTTATTCTTATTGTTGTTTCCATGATAAAAGTTTTATTCAAATGTACTAAATAGAACAAAGAGTAGAGGTGAAAATATTTCAAATAATATTTGGTCTAAAGAATAGGAGTCGGATCGAACCGGACTTCCGGGATGATTTTTTTTGTCATGGTACGCACGGTGTCGTCCATATTGGGATTGGTGTTATCAACCACGAGGAAAGGTTTATCGGGCACTTCAAACGGGGAAGATATTCCTGTGAAGTTTTTAATTTCGCCGGCACGCGCTTTTTTGTACAACCCTTTGGGGTCGCGCTGTTCGCATATTTCAATGGGCGTGTCCACAAAAATTTCGAGGAAGTTGTCTTTGCCGATAATTTCTTTGGCCATTTCGCGCATTTCCCGTGTTGGGCTGATGAAGGCGCAGATTAAAATAATGCCGCAGTTCATGAAGAGTTTCGATACCTCTGCAATCCGGCGGATGTTTTCCATGCGGTCTTCTTCTGTAAATTTCAGGTTTTTGTTGATGCCCGACCGCACGTTGTCGCCATCGAGTATCTGGCAAAAGTAGTTGAGTTCAAACAGCCGTTTCTCCAGCATGCTGGCCAGGGTGGTTTTCCCGGAGCCTGACAGGCCGGTGAACCAGATTACTTTCGCCTTTTGCTTTAAATAAATTTCTTTTGCTGTGCGGTTTTTAATGCGGTCGAATACAGGGTGAATGTTATTCATGATGAATGGTTAAATTGAAAAATTGTGAAACTGTTAAAGTGAAAAATTGTGAAATTGTGAAAGTGAAAAATTGTATGCAGGTAAATAGACTTAGGCAGATTTTTTATTGTGCAGGTACAATGCAATAATTTATTTCATTTTTTTTCAGAATGGCCAGAAATACGGGATGAGCCACATGCTGACAAAAAACGCGATAAGTTGCATGGGTGCACCGATGCGTAGGAAATCGGCGCGGGTGTATTTCCCGAATGCCTTTATGAGCAGGTTGGCCCGGTAACCTCCGGCGGTCATAAAGCTGGCTGCCCCGGCAATGGCAATGGCCACGAAAAAAGGCTGCGGGTTCACTTCCAGCAGTTGTGCTGCAATAACCGCCACCGGGAAGACCAGTGCCACCGCGGCGTTATTGGTAATTATTTCGGTAAATATGGTTGTGGTAATGTAAATAACAGCAAGCGCCCCCACAGGCCCCAGGGAATTGACAAAACTTACTGCATCCTGTGCATAGGCCTGTGCAATCCCTGAATTCTGAATACCTTTGTTAATGGCAAAAGCCGATGCAATGGCAATTATCATGTCCCAGCTCACCGAGCGGGTGTAATTCTCTTGAGGCAGTATTTTCAGCCACACCAGCAGGACGGCAGCGAGAGAAACATACACGAGAATGTTCAGGCGCATTCCGTAGCTGTACGATACAATTTCGTTGATGACGATTCCGGCCACCATAGCCGTGAGGATAATCAATGCCGTCCAGCGTTGCAGCGAATTTTTCTTTACGTAATGGTCGCGCACATAGTTCACGAGGTAAAACATGGTGGACGACTCCCAGGTTTCAATGAATTTATCGGTAGCCAGCAGCACCACGTTGTCGCCCACCTCCAGTTTCAGGTTGTTGAGGCTGGCAGTAATCGGTTCACCGTTACGGTGCACGGCCAGGATAACTGCATTGAAATGGTTGAAAAAATCGAATTCCTTCACGGTTTGCCCGAGGCCACTGAAGCGTGGAGAAAGCACGACTTCGTACTGTTTCAGGTTTTCCGGTTTTTCGTGCCGAAGGTAATCGATCCCTTTTATCTCAACCTCTTTGTGTGACAGAATATAGTTGAGGCTGTGCGCATCGCCTTTAACCAGTATTTCGTCTCCTTCCTGCAACTTAATATTTTTTGTTTCCAGCGGAATAAGCTTTTTATCGCGTTCAATGCCGTGTACTTCGAGGCGACTGAGGCCCGGCAACCGTTGTCCTTCCAGTTCACGGCCTGCTAATGGGCTGTTTTTGGGCAGCACCAGGTTGTAGTAGTAATCTTTGGCTTCGGTATTTATTTTTTGGGGTTTTATTTTTTTACCGGGCAGCAATAAATTTCCGAAAATTGCTATGTAACCAAAACCAATCAGTGCAATTATTCCGCCCACTTTTGCCAGTTCAAAAAGGTGAAGTCCCCTGAAACCGTTTTCTATCATCAAACCATGCACCACCAGGTTGGAGGAGGTGCCGATGAGGGAGCACATTCCCCCGAAAATGGCAGCGTAGGAGAGAGGAATCAGAAATTTTTTGCTCGATATTTTCAGGCCTTCGGCCCAGCGGATGAGCACTGGTGAAAAATTTACCACAATGGGCAGGTTGTTGAGAAAAGCCGACATGAATGCCACCGGAACCATGAGACGCGGCAGAAGAAATACCATGGGGTTTTTCTTTCGGGGAAGGTAAGCCTGGGCCAGTCGGGTAATCAGTCCCGATTGCCGGATAGCTTCGTTCACCCAAAACAGCACAACGATGATGATAACCCCGTTGTTGGAAAATCCTGCAATGAGCTCCTGGTCGGTAATAACCCCGGTGGCCATAAAAATGGCTGCCGCGCTGAAAAGTATCAGCCCGGGACGCATGGCCCGCAGCAGAAAGGCTACGATTAGAAAGACCAGCGCGATTATTACTATCCAGGAATCGAAAGTCATGGTTTATTTTACTATGAAATACGGATTGAGCAGATTCTTTTTATTATAGGTGAGTTCATTTTCAAGACTGGTAAGCCAGAGTTTTTTGCCACTTGCATTGGCAATGGCGTGGCCGGCAGCCGTGTCCCACTCCATGGTGGGGCCAAAACGCGGATATTCGTCGGCAATTCCTTCGGCAACCATGCAAATTTTTAATGAACTTCCTATTGAAATGATGTCGATTTGCGGATGTTCTTTTTTGCATTGTTCGATGTATTCCCGTGTTTCGTCGTTGGCGTGCGAGCGGCTGCCCACAATGGTGTAGCCAGGTTTTGGGTTTTCAACAGGCAACCGGGTGCCAGCTTTTTTTACCGCTTCAAACGAAGCATCTTCGGGCGTTTCTTCCAGTTTCCATGCGCCTTTCTGAATTTCCCCCACATAAAGCACATTCGTAACCGGAACATAAATAACTCCCAATACGGGTTGATTTTTTGTGATGAGGGCGATATTCACTGTAAATTCGCCGTTGCGTTTGATGAATTCTTTGGTGCCGTCGAGCGGATCAACCATCCAGAAGGTTTCCCAGTTTTTTCGTTCCTCGTAGGTAATATCACGGCCTTCTTCACTTAAAACGGGCAGGCCTGTGGTTTTTAACAGCTGGTTTATAAGCTGGTGGCTGACCTTGTCGGCAATGGTGAGCGGCGAATTATCAGCTTTACGTTCAACTGAAAAATCGGCTTCCGGATTATTGTAAATTTTTAGTATTTCGTGGCCGGCTTTTAGGACCGCTTTAATGGCAGTGTTGAGCATGATAAAATGTAAAACTGTGAAATTGATAAATTGATAAACTGTGAAATTGATAAACTGATAAATTGATAAACTGATAAACTGATAAATTGATAAACTGATAAATTGTGGAATTGCAAAATTGTGGAAATGACGGGGTTTATTATTTATCCTGTTTCCAGATGAGCAATGCCGGTTTCTGGTTGAAAATTTGCTGCATTTGGTCGGCGGTAAGTATAATGTACCGGATTTTTCGGTCGATGAGTTCCTGTGCTTTTTGTACCAAATCGCCAATAAAATTGTTGTCGAGATTTTTGCCCACCAGTACCAGGTCTATGATTTTTGAATCGCGGCCTTTGGCAAAATCCCCAGTCACATAAGCTGCTTCCAGGTCGCCAATCTGGCTGGTAATGCGATCAATAATTTTATCGATACCGATGAATTTTTTCAGGATATTGTTCACATCGTTGTAAAGCGGATGTTCTGTGTTGGCCTGAAAATATTTGCGGTTGCCCACGTATTCCGATTTTAACATGCCGGCCTCTTCAAACCTGTTGAGTTCAATCCGGATGGCATTCGACGACTCCCCAAATTCCTTTTCCAGGCTTCGCAGGTAACTTTTGGTCTGGCTGTTGAAAAAGAATTTCAGCAGCAACTTAATGCGGGTTTTCGATGTAATTAATGATTCAATCATTTTCTGTGCTAATAATTGAGTGTGTTTGTAATCAGGGGTTTATAAATGGGTTTCCTGTGGTTTTCTTACAGCTCCGCCCCCTCAGTTACATAAAGCAGCCCGAGTAGGTTGAATGAATATTTAAAATTGAATAAAATAACTACTCAATTTTGAGTGCTAATATAAAAATGAATTTGGAAAATTTTTAAATTTTGACTGATTCTTTTTATGAAAAAAACGGCACCGATAAACATTAATAATCAATTTGTACTTGTTATGTGTAGTTGTTATTCGGTAAGCTCAAGGAACCAATTCACTGATGCAAGGCCGGTAGGGATAATACCGTCGATGTGATCCAACCCCGGTAAGGGAAACATTTCAACCTGGTTTGCACCGGCATCGAGAAAATCCTGGTAGATGTTTTGCGAAACCTGCGCGGGCACAAAATCATCTTCCTGACCATGGTAAATACGAGTGGGCACTGAAGTGCCCCAGGCGTTAATACTGTTGGCCTCCAGGGTTTCCACCAGGGACGTGTAAATAGTATCGGTTGCGTAATTTTCAATGTAATTGGCGTTGAACAAATCTTCAACAGAAGTTGTGAGTTGGGCGTTAATTTCCTCGCCCGATTTTGATCCGTCGTAAAGGGTGGAAATTTTACCTGCATAAGGTTCGTTAAACACGGTGTCGGTTGGTGTTGTCACGTCGCCGAGGTTGGTGTAGCTGTTCAGCATGTAGCCGGTAAAATAGGGCATGGGGTATTCGGTCTGGCTTAAAATGTATTCGTTAATGTAGCTGAGGTCGTATGGTCCGGCCCCGCAGGCACTTGCTTTCAGGTTAAATTCGTTTGAAAACTGTTGCTCTATTGCTTTCTGTACCTGCATGGTAGCCCAGCCGCCTTGCGAATAGCCGCTGATGTATAGTTCGTTTTCGAGGCCAATATCGAGGTAGTTGGTTGCCAGCTCTTCCACTGCGCGCAACATGTCGAGCACGCTCTGAACGGTTGATTCCTTGTCCAGGTAGGGATGAAACATATTGTCGGATGCCCCGAAGCCGAGGTAGTCGGGGATTGAAATGACAAATCCGGTGGAAGCCACAAATTCGAGCATCTGGTATAGTTCATTGTCGGGATTTACCGACGGAGCCTGACTGTGCAGCGTGTTTGTTCCGTTTTGGTAGCTCATTACCGGGAAAGTGCCTTCGCCCATGGGGACACACACCAGCCCGGATGCCAGTTTGGGATTCCCCTGGAAAGTAGTGTAGTAGGTTATTTTATAAACCATAATTCCGTGGTCGGCACGCTCTTTTATGGGAGAAATAACAGGTGCAACTTCCGGGTATTCTTCTGAAATCTTGTCGAAAGCCTGCTTTACAAAAAACGTAGGGTATGATTTTACATTTGTGTAGCTAACCAAATATTCGTTAACCGGTTCGTCGTCATCGTTGTTGAATAAATTGTGGCAGGCTGAAAAGAAAAGCACCAAAAGGCTCAATAACAGTGTTTTGGTAAGCGCATTGAATTTTATCTTCATATTTAAATTTTTTACATTTATTTTTTCAAAGTTACGTAAAAAGAATTGGTGCCGGAAAGCTTCCCTGTAAAAATAGCTGACAGCATATATGATTTTAACGTATGTTTTTTTTTAATCGTATTTATTATGCTGAACTATTCCTTTGGTTCTATGCCCAACACTTTTTTGGTGCCGGAATAGATTGATTTCCACCAGTAGTTAAAATAATTATTGCTTGTCATGTCGAAATTAAAACGAGCGCTCAGCGCCGATTGATTGTAGAGTTCGGCCCGTGTATCGATGATGAGATTGTTGTGCTGTTGCAGCACTTCGGCAATGTTGGTAAACTGCCCTGATTTCGGCAAGTATCATTTCGGCCATTTGTTCTGAGTTGCTTTGCGCCAGTTCATCGCCCGCCAATGAGATTTCAGGTTTTTCAATACTGACCTTCCGGCACCAAAATGCTTTGTTGCGGAGCAGTTTCCTGAATTTTATTCCCTCAAATTCAATGCTTTTTGCCTGAACTCAATAGGTGGTTTTGCCTGTTGAATCCTGTTCCGCCTTTGGTGAAAATTCTTCATCTTGGACGAAGCTCACCTCATGGAATTTAACCGAAAAAAGTCCAATATTTTCTTTCGATGTTTTGAATGCTTAAATGGTAGTTTCCACCCGATTTTTCAGCTACAAATTTGGTGAGTTTTTTATTGGCGAACCCGGGCAAAAGAATCCACGCCACGATGGGTGCAACAACAATTAAAAGCGCAGTGGTGGTTAATATCAAACCTGAAATCTTCCGTATTTTTTTGGCTCAAAAATCGGAGGAACTTCGTGGATGACTGAATATTATTGTTATTTTTACAAAAAAGAGCAGTTTCTGTTTTGTAAATTGACCCGGGAAATTTTTAATACTTCTCCCGGTGATTGGGTTAGGTAAAGTGACACTGCTTTATAGTTTGCTTTTGAAATGAAAAACTATTAAACCGAAATAAAATGAGACCGTTAGTCGTATTTGCTGCTTTGTTTTTCATGTGTTTATCGCTGCAAGCCCAACCTGTTAAAATAATGCTGGTTACCGGCGGCCACTCTTACGATACCCTTCAGTTTTTTCAGCTTTTCGATGCTCTTGAAAACATTGAATACAAACATTTCCCTCAGCCGGCGGCCAATAAAGCCATTGCCGAAGGTGCTGCCCAAAATTTTGATGTGCTGGTTTTTTACGATATGTGGCAACCCATTTCGGAAAAGGAAAAACAGGCTTATATCGATCTGACCAAAGAGGGTAAACCTTTCCTGTTTTTTCACCACGCGCTGGTTTCGTACCAAAACTGGGATGAGTTTGAACAAATAATTGGAGGCCGATACGTAGAAAAAGGGGAGGGAATCCCGCGGGAAAAACTTTCGACTTACAAACACGATGTGTGGGTGGATATTGAAGTTGTCGATTCGCAAAATCCGGTTACCAAAGGCTTTCATGATTTCAGGCTTTTTGACGAGGTGTATGGAAATTACCGGGTTTTACCCGACGTAACGCCTTTGCTGAAAACCAGCTATCCCGAAAGTTCGCCTGTTATTGGCTGGGAAAACAAATACAACGCCTCAACCATTGTGTACCTTCAGCCGGGCCACGATTCAAATTCTTACAACTCTCCGCATTTCCGGAATTTGATTTTTCAGGCTGTCAATTATCTGGCAGGTACTCAATAATTTTCATATTAAAGCCATTTTATAATACTTTTAATAAATTGAATTAAAACTACTTAAAAACAAAATTATGGAAAATGTGAACCGAACGAGACTTTTTGTGGCAAGCTGTCTGGCGTTGCTGGTAACTGCCATCACTTTTGCCATCAGGGCCAGAATTGCATCTGTTTTTACTGATGATTACGGACTGACTCCCGAGGAAGTGGGGCGTGCACTGGCCCCCGCCTTTTGGGGATTTGCCGTCGCGATGTTTGCCGGCGGTTATATTATCGATATTGTTAAAACCCGTACCATTGTTTGGCTGGCATTCGGCCTGCATTTAGTGGGAATTGTGCTGCTGCTTTTAGCAAAAGATTACACTTCATTGTTTCTTGCCAATGTGTTAATCGGGCTTGGAAACGGTAGTGTGGAAGCTGCCTGTAATCCGCTGGTGACGGCACTCTATCCCGAGAAAAAATCGAAAATGCTGAACCGCTTTCATGTATGGTTCCCCGGTGGAATTGTTATTGGCAGTTTGCTCGCTGCAATAGTTATGGATAGTCTGAACCTGCCATGGCAGGTTTTGGTTGGCCTGCTGTTTATTCCGCTGGCGATTTACGGTTTCCTCTTTTTCGGACAAAAAATTCCGGAAACCGAGCGAGTTGCTTCGGGAGTGAGTTACAAAGAGATGATGCGAAATGTTGGCGCTCCGGTAACCATAACGCTTGCTGTAATTTTTATGATACTGGTTGCAAATGTTTCGTCGATATCTCATGCCATCACTGCAAATTATTCGGTGCCGTTAATAATTATCGCCATAATTGCTGTATTTATAATTATTGAGGGAAAAACATTTAATAAAATCACACTGTTGTTTCCTTTCATATTTGCCTGTATGCTGCTTACTGCTTCAACAGAATTAGGTACCACTCAGTTTATTGAGCTGTTACTGGCCGATAAAGGAATTCATCCCATGATAATTCTTGCGGTTGTAACCGGTTTAATGGCGGTGGGCCGTTATTTTGCAGGCGGTTTGATTCATCGTTTAAATACACCAGGTGTTCTCCTTGGCTCTGCAGTGATTTCAGTTGCCGGATTGCTGTTGCTGAGTGTAACCAACGGGCCTGTTTTAACTGTTCTTTCTGCTGCTGTATTTGCCGTTGGTGTGTGTTATTTCTGGCCCACAATGATTGGTGCTGCAGCAGAATATACACCCAAAACCGGAGCGCTGGGAATGTCGATTCTTGGGGGTGCCGGATTTGTAGCCACATCGATGGTGCTACCCATTATGGGGGAGTCGATAGGCACGTCCGGAGCACAGGTAACACTACGTAATATGGCCATTTTGCCGGTAATCCTGGTAGTGCTGTTTATCATTTTTTCCATCTGGGTGAAAAATAGAAATAACAAAGATACCACTCCGGAGGAGGGAGCAGTTGTTCGATAAAATGTTTTAAAAAGGTTGTTTCCTGATTTTTATTATCCCGGAAACAACCTTTTCTTTTTTGTTTGAATTTTATGGAATTGAAAAAACTGAAAAATGCTATATGTACTTTTAATCGGACTGGCAGCAGGAGCTATTGCAGGTTTAATAGTGCGAGGTAAGGGGTATGGCTGCCTGCTGAACATTATCATCGGAATAATTGGAGCATACATCGGGAACTGGCTTTTGCCGGAAATGGGAATTTATATCCGTCACGGGATAATCGGAACTTTGGTGACTTCCGTTATAGGTGCCATTGTTTTCCTGTTTGTTGTGAATTTGCTGAAAAAGATTCTGGAATCATAACACATCCGTTACGCGGTTCCAACCGCCTGGCGTGTTTTCATAATTACTTCTCTTCCAGCTTTTCCTTAATCTGGTTCAACACCTTAATATGGCTGTATCCTGAACAGTGCCCGGTCATGGGTGTAAAATTAATAACTGCGTCAGATTTAGGATTATCTTTTGATTTCAGCATTTCGTCAAAAGCCCGCAGTGCAGGATTGAGGTAAAAGTTGTCCATGTCGCCCATCCAAATCCAGATTTTACCTTGTATTTTCGGGCCGAGTGTTTTCCAGTTGGTATCTACATAGTTTTTCAAATCGTATTTCCGCCAGTGTTCCGCTACTTCGTGGTCAATTTCACCTGTTTGCGGATCGAACAGCGGCACCGGCAATCCATCTTCGCCTTTTGGGCTGAACAGCGCAGTAAATGCACCGAACTGCCCACCCGATGTGGTGTAGGTATTGTTCCACCCCAGCGTATTTTCATGCTGAATAAAAGCTTTTTGCGAAACGATCGGCTCCCCGGTAACATCGCGCATAATTGGCCGCAGGTAACCGTGTTCGTTGTAAAAAGCATTTTCATCGCGGTAAATATTCATGAGCTGGCAGTTTTCAAAGTCCACCTGGTCGGGACTGTAGGAAAAACAGCCGCCAAAAAAGTCGGGATAAAAGAGTTGCAGTGCCAGCGAAACCCAGCCACCTGTGCTGCAACCGTCGAGAAAACGGGTTTCGGGCGTTCCTTTTCCCCGGTATTTTTTTTCGATATAAGGAATCAGTTCTTCTGTCAGTGCAGTTCCGTAAGGCCCGCTGTTTTCGGAGTTGAGCTGGTAACAATCGCCAAACGGACCTTCGCCATCGAGAAAAACGTTTATCACTTCAGGAGATTCATCCGATTGCCACCAGTCCATAAAATTGGTATCCCATTCCACAAACCTGTTGGCTCGCGTGTAGCGGCCACCGTAACCTGCAATGCTGTAGCGCACCGGGAAATACTTGTCCGGTTCATCGTGAAAAGCGGGTGGCAGCAGAACGGCGGCTTTTAACCGCATCTCTTTTCCCCACCATTCGCTAAGCACGTCACTTTTTATATTTACCTCTTTCAGCAACTCGTGTTGGTTCAGTTCCTGGGGGGGAACACTATTTTCCAGCGGAAGTTCCACATCCAGGTTGCCTGAAAGTACAATCCGCATTACCTGGCTGTACAGATTTCCTTCAGCATTTATCTGCGAGGCTTCACGGTTCTGGTCCCATAAAACCTGCAGCCTGTAATTCCCTTCGGGGATTTCATCCAGCGAAATGGTTTTCGACCGGGATAAGTCAGCCGAACCGCTGAAAGTGAAAACTTCGCCAGCCTTCCAGTTTTCAATATTGGCAGCAAATATTTGGGTTGAACCGCCCGGCCAGATACCCAGGCGGGGCTCGCGACCACTGCTTTCTGCTATAAAAAGAAAAATCCGGCCTTCGGGTTTTGCATTCGTTTTTAGTTCTTCAGGAACCCATGTTTTTACAGTGAGTGAACCCGTTTGAGCAAACAGTAGTTGGGCAGCGAAAAAAGTAATTGTAACCAGGAATAGCAGTGTTTTTTTCATTGTTGATGCACTTTCAATTAAGATTGTTAAATGTACAAATAATCATTTTCGATTGCCGTGAAATTAATAAAGTTGGCAGAAAGTTAAACTTCCTGTTCAAATTTGAAAGATTGAAATCTAAAATAGCGAATAGTTTTATCTTTGTGAATAAGTTGAATTTTAACATTTAAAAAATGATCGAATTTAAATACCAAAAACCATTTCCCATTCAGAAAGATGATACGAAATATAAGTTGTTCACCAAAGATTATGTTTCAACCAGTGAACTGGATGGCCGTAAAATTTTAAAAGTTGATCCCAAAGGGTTGGAATTGCTGGCACGCGAAGCGATTTCAGACGTGTCGTTTTACCTGAGGCCCAACCATCTGCAAAAGCTGGCGGATATCCTGAAAGATCCGGAAGCAACGGATAACGACCGTTTTGTAGCGCACACCATGTTGCTGAACCAGGTGGTGTCAGCCGAAGGTGAACTTCCCACCTGTCAGGATACGGGAACAGCCATTGTGATTGGCAAAAAGGGCGAAAATGTATTTACCGGTGTCAACGATGCCAAACATTTGTCGCAGGGAATTTATGATGTTTATAAAGATAAAAACCTGAGGTATTCGCAAGTGGTCCCGTTTACAATGACCGAAGAAAAAAACACCGGAACCAACCTGCCTGCACAAATCGATATTTATGCTGAAGAAGGCGACAGTTACGAGTTTTTGTTTGTAACCAAGGGGGGAGGTTCAGGAAATAAAACTTTTTTGTACCAGCAAACCAAATCGTTGCTCACCGAGGAGAACCTGACCAAGTTTGTGAAAGAAAAAATTATGGATTTGGGAACCTCTGCTTGTCCGCCTTACCATTTGGCACTGGTTATCGGAGGTACTTCGGCTGAAGCTACACTTGCTACCGTGAAAAAAGCATCGGCCGGTTATTACGACAACCTGCCCACCCAAGGCAACGAAGGCGGCCAGGCGTTCCGCGATTTGGAGTGGGAAAAGAGAGTGGAGCAAATTTGCCGCGAAAGTGGAGTAGGGGCACAGTTTGGCGGAAAATATTTTGTGCACGATGTGCGCGTTATCCGTTTACCGCGCCACGCAGCTTCCTGCCCGGTTGGTTTGGGTGTGAGCTGCAGTGCCGACCGCAACGTCAAAGCCAAAATTAACGTCGATGGTATTTTCCTGGAAGAGCTGGAGAAAAATCCGGCAAGGTTCCTGCCCAGGGAAGCGCCTCATTTACAGCCGGCGGTGGATATCGATCTCGATCGGCCAATGGAAGAAGTGCGCAAAGAGCTGTCGAAACATCCTGTAAAAACAAGGCTGAACCTGAGCGGAACGTTGATTGTTGCCCGCGACATTGCCCATGCCCGAATCAAAAAAATGCTCGACGAAGGAAAACCGATGCCCGATTATTTCAAGGAACACCCGGTGTATTATGCCGGCCCCGCCAAAACGCCAAAAGGCATGGCTTCCGGTAGTTTCGGGCCAACCACGGCAGGGCGTATGGATCCGTATGTGGATGAATTCCAAAGCTATGGCGGCTCGCTGGTGATGCTGGCCAAAGGCAACCGTTCGCAGCAAGTTACCGATGCGTGTAAAAAACATGGTGGTTTTTACCTCGGCTCCATTGGCGGCCCGGCAGCTATCCTGGCCAAAGACAGCATCAAATCGGTTGAAGTGATTGATTTTGAAGAGCTGGGAATGGAAGCCGTTCGTAAAATTAAAGTGGAGAATTTCCCCGCCTTCATCATAGTTGACGACAAAGGAAACGATTTTTTTAAGCAGTTGTAATTCGATAAGGATTCCATCTTTTTATCGAACAATTTCTGAAAAGTTGGAATCCTTTTTTGTTTTTTTCATTTTCTAAAAATGAAATTTGAAATGCAGCGTATAATGAAGCGCGGAAGAAGGGGATCCTGCTGTTTCAAATTTTTCTTCCCAGTTTAACCTTTTGTAGGATGAGTCGAAATCTACATTATCTCCACCGAGGGCAACTCCCATGGAAAACTTTTTTAGTACCCGCATTTCGGCACCAGCATTGATGGTGTAATAAAATTGTGAGTTGAATATTTGCTTGTCTGAAAAGGAAATGGTGTTGTCGGGCATCACAATTTTGCCTTCCGATTTCATAAAATAGATGCCCATCCCTGCACCGGCAAAAAGCGACAATCCCAGTTCATTGTCGAGCAGCAGGTAAAATTTGGGTTGTAC
>NZ_JBSQIC010000071.1:0-18948 GCF_055108615.1 Tangfeifania sp.
CAGCCAAAAGAAACTTACATTGATGCTTACAACGATTTCTACGAAAAAGTTTGGTAAGCCCATTCTGTTAAAAGATCAAAGTTAATAGATCAAATTTAATCCTAAAAAATTCAAATTTAAATTCAATTGCACAGTACCCTCAACGTTTTTTTATACGTTTGTGTAATTTTCAGAGTTCAAAAACCGTTACAAAAGAAAATACTACGTGATACGCAGAATAATGAATAGATACCACTTGATTACCGCGACAATAGCATTGCTCATTTTGTTTGTTTCGTGCGAAGAAAATAACGATTTGGGCATGGATCTTCTCCCGTCCGAAGATTTGATAGAGGTAAGAAGTCTTGTTGAGAAAAGCAGCATCTCATCATACACCTACCGCGAAGATTCAATACAAACCGATGAAAGCTCCAAAAGCCTTATCGGAACCTTTAACGACCCCGAATTTGGGGAAACAAATATTGATTTTGCGGCGCAGTTCAGGCTGCAGGCTTATCCCGATTACGGCACCAACCCTGTGGTGGATTCAGTAAAACTTTTTCTCTATTACCGCGGAATTTACGGCGACACGGTTACCCCGCAAACTTTTAATGTTTATGAACTGGAAACAGACCTCGATGTTGACGCTGACTATTACCAGGGGACAGACCTGAAAAGCCTGGCTTCCGACCAACTGATTGGCCAGCTGGAATATACGCCCCAAATCAGGCTCGACTCTGCGTCGGCCGATACATTTTTTCAGCTCATTTCCATTCCGCTCGATAACTCGCTGGGCAATAAACTGGTAAATGCCGACTCACTTCAAATGGTAAACAACGATGTTTTTCTTGAATATTTCAAAGGGCTTTACATTGAAACTGAAAAAGATACTGATGAAGGGGGTGCCATTTTACAGCTCGACGCTGCCGCGAACTCAAGTTTCCAGGGCTCGGCAATGGTTGTTTATTATAACAACGACGAAAATATGGAAGCCGACGAGCCCGACACGCTGCTGAACCCCTATGTAATTACCCAGTTCAGCGCCCGGGTAAATTCTATTCAACATGATTATTCGGAAACAGCTTTTTTCGACAACCTGAATGCTGACACCGGAGATGATTCGCTGATTTACGTTCAGTCAACCGGTGGGCTAAAATCAAAAATTTACATTGATAAACTTACTCATTTGATCGATTCAATAAAAGTTAATGAACAAGGAGATTCAGTAAGAATAGCAATAAATAAAGCCGAACTTGTTTTCCAGATTGACACTGTAGCCTCGAAAGTGGAAAAATACCCGCCGCCGCGTCAGCTGTTGTTCACCGTGCTGGATGAAGAAGGACGGGAGTTTTTACCGGCCGATTACATGTTTAGCCCGGTATTTTACGGAGGCGCGATGAACCCCAATGATTATACCTATACATTTAACATCACTCAGCATGTGCAACAAATTACAGAGGGTGATGCTGAAAATCTGGGATTCTTTTTAACCACTGCGCGAAAAAACAACGAAGCCAACAGGGTAGTAATAAAAGGCAGCGGAAGCCAAACCGGCATTAAACTGATTATTACTTATTCCAAGTTTAACCAGTAGCTAACAGAATTTAAAAATTTCATGTACCCCCTGTTTTTGCGATTGATGAAAAAATGGGAACAGTTGATCTTATAACATACTTGCTTATTGGTATTGGTTTGAGTTTCGACTCATTTGCCGTATCGGTTTCGTGTGGCCTGATGAAACAGGAAATACGATTTAAACAAGCTATTCCCATTGCATTTTCGCTGGCGCTGTTCCAGGCAGCATTTCCAGTAGTTGGTTGGTTTGCAGGGAGTACACTCCACAACTTTATCCGCTCAGTTGACCACTGGATAGCATTTATTTTGCTTGCCATTATAGGGATTAAAATGATTGTGGAAGGGGTAAGACCAAATGGTACTCTGCAAAATTTCAATCCTTTCAGTATCCGTTTGGTTCTTAGCCTTTCTGTTGCTACCAGCATCGACGCACTGGTAGTGGGCCTCAGTTTTGGTTTCCTCAAAATACCAATTTTATACCCGGTTCTAATTATTGGGGCTGTTACATTTATTGCCTCGATGCTGGGTATGTTATTCGGAAAAAACATCCCTGCAAGACGCAGCCATCAATCGCTTATTTTAGGAGGAATAATACTGACCGGCATGGGAGTAAAAATTCTAATTGAGCATCTCTGGTTTTAATACAGCTGCAAAAGTGTTTAAAATTGAAACAGGCATTTTTTTTGTGCCCTGTTTTTCCCGTTCAAACACCAAATCCTACCGTTCGTCACTTTAAATTTTCAACCATCTTGTTTTCTGCTGAATTTTGAACCATCATAAACAATTAAAATTCAGAAATATGAAAGGACTCAGCCATTACTGGGGAAACATCTGGGCATCGTTCGAAGACAAGCAGATTGAACATGCCACCCTCCTTGAAATTGTTTCTGCTGAAATGAGTTTTCCGGGACAGGCCAACAAACAGATTATAACCATTACACGGGAAATTGAAGTGAAAAAATTATGACGACAGAGGCCTCATCGTCAGCCGCGACAAAGTTCCGGAGTTCAAACTGTGGCTGGACCGATAAAACTTTGCTAAATTTTCTTTAATTTTGAAAAAAATACAGATTATGACAGCACTTGAGTTAAAAAATATTCTCATCCATAAAATTGCTGCTATCGATGATGTTTCTTTTTTAAAAGCGATCCAAACTATTATTGATGCGAAAACAGATCATGAAATTCTACCTCTTTCCGACGAACAAAGAGATGAGATTATGGCATCCAAAATGGAGATTGAAAAAGGTCTTTATATCCATCATGAAAGTTTGGACGAAGAAATTAATGCATGGCTAAGCAAAGAATAATCTGGTCCCACAGGGCAAGAATATCACTTTTCCGGATCCTGAAATTTTTTGCTGACCGAAACAAGAGTAAAGCTTATTCAGCAAAGCTTTATAAAAAAATAAATCAGGAAATCCAAATATTAAAAAAGTTCCCCAATATAGGGTTTCAAACAAACTTTAAAAATGTGAGAGGTTTGATTTCCGGCCATTACATCATTTATTACGAGATCACTAAAAATGAAATTATTATTCATACAATTTGGGATAACCGGCAAAACCCTGATGATTTGAAAATAAAAGGATGACACTTCAGTAATCATGTCATCCTTTCATTATTATTTCAGTGTAAAATAATTTTAGTTCTTTTTGATGATTGCCACCCAACCACCTCCGGGGGCCATTTCAATATTCATTTCGGAATTGTTGGTCACATTCATTTCCTGCTGTGCAAAATCGGCAGCATGTTTGGCCGCATTGATTCCGTCTTTCCAAATCTCCATATTATAATTTCCTTCGGGAAGGAAACTGAGATCGAGTTCCAGCGTACGTGGCGACCAATTGGTCATGCCGCCCACAAACCAGGTATCGCCGGAGCGGCGTGCTATCAGAATATATTCGCCCACTTTGGCATCGAGCACTTTTGTATCGTCCCAAACCGAGGGAACAGCTTTTAGAAATTCCATGCACTCCGGCTCGCGGTAGTAATTCGATGGATTGTCGGACAACATTTGCAGCGGACTTTCAAAAATCACGTACATTCCCAACTGATGGCAACGGGTTCCGGGGCTCATGGGCTCAGTAAATACATCGCGGAAATTTTCCTTGTTTTTGTTAACCATGGCTCCCGGCGTGTAATCCATAGGTCCTGCAACCATTCTGATAAACGGTAGTAAAAGATTGTGATCCGGATCGGGTTGATCCGACCATTTACAGTTCTCCATTCCCTTCACACCTTCGTAAGAAATTACATTCGGATACATACGGTTGAGCCCCACCGGTTTGTAAGCGCCGTGGTAATCGACCAGCATTTTACGTTCGGCACACTCCCTCGCAATTTTTTCGTAAAAATTCACCATCCACTGGTCGTCGCGTTGCATAAAGTCAATTTTTATTCCTTTCACGCCCCACGCTTCAAACTGGTCGAGTGCCTCGGTAAGTTTATCATCGAGCGCTTTCCAAACCACCCAAAGAATAACACCAACACCTTTGTCTTTGCCGTAATCAACCAGCTCCTGTACATCAATTTCATCTTTCACGTTCATGATATCGTCGAGGTGGTACCAGCCTTCGTCGAGGATGATGTAATCGAGGCCGTATCCAGCCGCAAAATCGATGTAATATTTATACGTTGCATTGTTAACACCCGATTCAAAATCAACGCCGTAAACATTCAGCGCGTTCCACCAGTCCCAGGCTACTTTCCCGGGTTTAATCCACTCAGTGTCTTCCAAAACATTTTCGGGTGCCAGCTTGTAAATCAATTCCGATTCCACGAGTTGTTTGTCCTCATCGGATATTATCATTGCCCGCCACGGGAAGCTTTTGGGGCCTTCAAGTTCGGCAATATAATCGGCATATTTCACCGGTTTTACATCGCGGTCGGTGAGGCGTTCTTCTTCCAAAACCACTCCGGCAAATTTGCCTTCGAGCCGGAAAGGATTTTCTTCAGAACCTTTTAAAAACATACCGGCGTAGTCAGTAATCAAATCCGATTCGGAGATGTACACTTTTACGTTGTTTCCGGCATCTACCAGCAAACCGGTTGAAGCAAAACGATCGGGTGTAATTTCCGAGAGCTTTACATCGGGATAACTGCGCTCCTGGTGTGTAAACATGCTCTCCTCCTCCGGGAACCACACTTTGTGGTCGGCAGGAAAAGTGAAAGTAGCCAGTTCGCTCATCACCTTCACCGGCCCATCATCCGTAACTTCCCAGCGGTAAGCCACACCTTCGTCGTACGCCCTGAAATGCAGGTTGTAACCTTTAAATTTCAGTGTCAGTTCGTTGTACACATCCGGAATTTCGGCATACTTCCGCTGAACAGTTGGAATTATCACCTCATCAACCGAAGTTGTTTGTGCACGCCTGACCTTTGCATCTTCTCCCAACACTTCATTTTCCAGTGTCATTGAAATGGGCGACGGGGAAATAATTTCTTTGTCTCTTAGAAAAACTGAATACTGAATATTCTCATCCACAGCAACTTTTGCCGTCACCCTTTCGGATGGCGAGGTGACTGAATACTCTTTTGCCTGAAGCTGAATCATAAAAAACAGGGATAGCAGAAAAATGGTATATTTTTTCATTTGACTAAATTTTTGATTTATACCGTGCAAGTTAAAAAGAATTTTATGAAATACAGAATAGCATTGTTGCCTGGCGGATATCCTTTATTTCACAATTAATTTTCTTGAAATCCTTTCTCCATTTTGAGAGACACTCACAATGTACAAACCCGGCCTGAAATGTTTCAAGTTTAATTTCATCGATTGATTGTTTTCCGATTCTGCCTGGTGCATCAGTTTTCCGGTGAATGAATAAATTTCGATGCGTGCCCCCGTTTTTAATCCATCGAGCATAACTTGATCGTTGGCCGGATTCGGATAGATTCTTATGGCTCCTTCCTGTAACTTTTTTGCTGAATTTTCAGTGGAAATAGCGGGGTGTTCAAATTTTTGAGTGGAATACAGACGGTACTCACCGGGTGCGAGTGTAACTGACCGCACCGCATTATCCACCTGAACAGGATCTTCAACAAAAAACAGGTGCCATTTTCCGGTAGTTGGAAAACTGAGTTCGGTTTCTTCCTCCTGGATTCCAAAATTACCGACAGCCAGCACATAGTTGTTTTCATCAGCATAAACGTACGATTTAACAGTGCCGCTCAAATCGAACTGAAAGTCGGAAGAAGAAAAAACCGGGTACGTTTGCTTCAGGTAGTTGAGTTTGGCCATTACCCGGAACAAGTCGGTGCGGTTTGAATTATCAAGGTAGTGCCAGTAAGGAGGTTTCGGATCTAACCGGCAATCATTCCCAACACCGCCCACGCAGTGGTTGATTGAGATATCGTACCCGCGCTCGCCAAACTGCCAAATCATTTTTGGCCCGGGCAGCGGCAGGTGAAACAGCGAATTGAGCTCGATGCGGTCGAGCGCCGTTTGCTGATTTTTTATGTTGTAATCGCCACTGGAAAGCCCCTCTATTTTAATTTGATACATGATCCGCTGTTCGTCGTGGCTTTCGGGATAAGATACCAAATTGGGCTCGTTCCAGTTTCTTTCAGAATAAACTGCTTCACTCAAATCGGAACCCGACACATTCCCACGGGCCGCCTGAAGATAACTGCCGTGCATATTTCCCCACATCAAAATTCCGTAATCGGCCAGTTCCTTTTCTTCTGAATTATCAGCGAGGTGTTCGAAAATGACGATTGCATCCTCGTTGCGGTTTTTAATTTCATCGGTCATGCGTTTCAGGTTGCCAATGCGCGCGGCATCGTATTCGCTGCCCCAGCTCGATTCGCTGTAAGGAGTATTGGAAAATCCTTTGGTGAAGTCAAAACGGAAACCGTCAATTTTATATTCGTTCATCCAGAAGCTGTTCACGCTGTCCACCAGTTCTTTTGTCGCTTCTGATTCGTGGTTAAAATCGAAACCCCACCGTAAAGTTGGATTTTCAAAATTCGATACTTCATTGTACCATGGATTTTCAGGTGTGATGGTCCAGTTATCCATATACATTTGCACCAACGGGCTTTGGCCGTAACTGTGGTTTAAAACCATGTCGATTACCACAGCAATACCTCGCTGGTGGCATGCGTCAATCAGTTTTTTTAATTCATTTTTCGATCCATAATATTTATCGGGGGCAAAATAAAACGATGGATTATAACCCCAACTACTGTTGCCTTCAAACTCGTTTACAGGCATCAACTCCAGCACGTTAATATTCAAATCTTCTAAGTAATCCAGCTTTTCACGCACGGCTTTGTAGGTGTGTTCTTCGGTGAAATCACGAATCAGCAATTCGTAAATGACCATTTTCTCTTTTGGCGGCGGTTGAAAATCGGCAACCTGCCAATCGTATTCATCTTCTCCGGGCTGCAAAACTGAAACCACGCCTTCAGTTTCTCCTTCGGGATAAGCCATCAAACCGGGATACGTTTCTGCTTCAATTTCCTGGTCGTTCCAGGGGTCGAGAATTTTTTCGGTGTACGGATCTGCAATTCGTATTTCTCCATCAATTAAATATTGAAAAGCGTATTCTTTGCCTTCCACCAATCCCGAAATTTCGAGCCAGAAATAGTCACCGTCTTTTTTCATTTGGAACACGCTGGCAGGCCTCCAGTTATTAAAATCACCAAGCACAAACACAAACTCTTTTTTGGGTGCCCACAAAACAAGCGCAGCCGAAGTATCCGCCGGATAATTAATTCCTTTCCGGTAAGCAACGGGTTTTGTTTCGGCAACCGTTTCTTCGCGAATATAAACCGAAACAGAATCGCTGGCAGTTTCGTCACCTGCAACCGCTTCAGCAATAAGCAGGTTATTTCCGCTTTCAGTAAAAGTATAATCTGCAGAAACCGAAGTGCCTGTATTTTCAGTCAGCAACGTTTCATTCAGATAAAGTTTTAAATCAGCCTCGAGCGATGATGTGGCAGATAATGTAACCGGCTGATTCATTGGCAGAATCTGATCACCTGAGGGTTGTGAAATACTAACCACAAGGCCTTCTTCATACACATCCACATACAAATCATCCGTTTGCTGACTGGCATCGGCTGAACGAAAAACAAAAAACATTCTTACTACCTCATCACCGCTGGCTACCGAGTAAAACGAATTGATATCTGGCGAAATTTCCAGCTCATAAATCCCGTTTCCCATGTGAGTGAGTTTGGGTTGAACTTCGTTGTTTCCCCAACTGTCTGGCCCGCCAACCACATTCTGCCAATCTCCTTTCCCCTTGATACCAACCCCGGTATGTGCATACAAATCGCCAGTGTAATATCCCAACCTCGATTCTTCGGCAGAATTGAAAGTGATGGTCACACTTTGTGAGGCCACCGGAAGTTCGGGCACTGTAGTAATCTGGGCAGCAATAAACAGAGGAGCTGCCAGCATGAGGGTCAAAATAAAATACTTCAGATGATTCATGAATACAAATTTATTTTTTCAACGATTTTCAAAACCTGCCTTAAACTGTTAAAAGAAATTGCAAAAACCAAAATGTTTGCTCCCTCTATATTTTTCAGAAAAAAGAGCCACCAGAAAGCAAATCCGGTGACTCTTTTTGTTAACTAAACTAACCTTTCCCTGATTTAATGATACTGAAAAGTCCGGCTTTTACAGTTCACTAATTTCTATTGTATTCGTTCTCAGATTTACAACTACGTGGTAAGTCCCCGAAGGTTTCAGGAAAAACCAGTTTGGATCGCTATGTCCTTCAGCCACATCAATGTAATCGGTGTCGTAATTTACCACCACATCGTAACCGTAGCTAATTGGTCCCCAATCTTTCTGGGCAAACAACCTGAAAGCGCCATCCTGGGTAAAAGCAACGTCGCCTTCCCAGATTTTGTAGCTCACATATTGCAGTGCAGTTACCGGTTCGTCCCAGTTCCAGCCATGTGTGGCATCGCCGGTAAGGTACATTCCGGGTTCATCTGTCGCGGTCATCTCAATGGTTCCGGTTTCGGTATTTACCAATATTTCGTACCAGCCGGCTTCGCCAATAAAATTGAAGTTCGGATCATCGTCGCCGGTTGCCGGTTCGAGCAAATCTTCCGGATAACTGGTAAATACATCGTAACCTCCAAGTGAAGCATCCCAGGCAGGATTGCTGAAGAACCTGAAATTGGCTCCATCGGTTGCATCAAACCTCCAGATGGTTATGTATTCGAATGGTTCACCTGTAGACGCAACTTCCACTGCCTTGCTGGTGTCCCATCCGCCAACGCTGGCACCAATCATATAAATGGGCGGGAACGAAGCAGAATAAAGGGTAACTGTCATGCTCACGGGTTGCGAATACAATGAGTATTGCGGACTAACCGTAGCTTCTACCCGGAATTCAATTTCGGTAGGTTCATTGCCTGGCAAACCATGTGTCATCAGTTTTTCGTTCAAGGTAGCATGCGTAATGCTCACCGAAAAATCGGATGTGGATGCCAGTTCCACTGCGCTGGCAAAATTGTTACCGGCCACGTCAACCTGCAGGTTGTACATTGTCGCACTTGGAAAGCCAAAATCTGCTTCGGTCCAGGAAAAAGTGACCGACTCTTCGGTGGCATTCACTTTCTGAAATACCAGCTCTGTTCCTGAGGCCGGTTGGTTTAATGTAGGCGAATCGCCCGGATTTATTACCGGGTCTCTTTCCATCTCTTCGCAGGCAAACAGCAATGAAAAGGAGAGAAGAATCAGAAATATATTTTTAAATTTTCTCATCTGTTTATATTTTTTAAATTTTCTCAGTTTTTTAATACCCCGGATTCTGGGTCAGGTTTGTATTGGCAATTACATCGGCTGCCGGAATCGGAAAAATATCGAATTTGGCATCGATAGAACGTCCCTCTTTCACAGCTCCTTTCCAAGACCACAGGTAATCGCCTCCGCTAAACAAGCCAAAACGAATGAGGTCGGTGCGGCGCTGGCCTTCCCAGTACAGTTCGCGTGCCCGCTCATCGATAATAAAATCGAGTGTCAAATCGCCAGAAGCAATATTTCCGTTTTCGTCGCCATACGCTCTTTCGCGCAACATGTTGATGTAGCTGAGTGCGGTCGCCTCATCGCCACCTGTTCCGCCACGCAAAACGGCTTCGGCATACATCAGGTACACATCGGCCAGGCGGAAAAGCGGGAAGTCGGTATCAACATATTCAATGTCCGACCCGATATTTCCGTCAGAAGTGATGTTTTTCCACTTTGTAACCGCGTAACCGTTAGTAAACTCGAACATATCATCAATCTCAAGTGTCTGTCCATCGGTATGGAACATTCCACGACTGTCCGAACTGAATTGTTCCATTGTATAAGTATAATCCGGCGTACCCAGGTAAAGTTCAATTTTATATTTCCCTGGTTCATCAACCGGTATGTCAGCTCCACCATAATCCAGGATTCCGTCGGTATCGTTATCCCCCAAGTTAATGTCCCATGCATCATTGGCCCTGAATTTAAAAGCTCCTGAACCGAGTTCAGCAACAACAGTCCATACTTTTCTTTCAGCATCGAATTCCATCGGAGTGCTGTTGTCCCACCCACCGGCAGTGGCATCGCCAATCAATCCCCAGTCGGTTTTTACCGAAGTGTACATCATGTCATTCAGGTTCACGTTAATTTTGTACATGCCGCTTTCGGGAGCAACCAGGTTGGCACCGTTGGCTTCCAGTGTGCCATCAGCATTGTCATCACCCCAGTTCACATCCCAATTGGGCCCTTCGGTGAATTTATATTCTGAATTCGCATCAGCAAACCAGATATATCCTTCGTAGTTATTGTCGGAATTAACAGATGCCAGGTTAGGAGCAGCATCCGGTGCCCAGTCACCTTCGCTGTAACCACTTGCTGCCTGATATCCGCCAGGCACATAAATCACCGGGTACTCCACTGCACTTTTATAAGGAATCCGGGCGGTTTTCAGGGTTTCAAGATCGAGAAACTTACCCACGAATTCTTTGGTAACACGGGTGCCGGCCCAACCACCGTCAATACCGAATTCAGCCGGATCCATGCTTCCACCAACCCCTGCTTTTATAATAAAAGTAACACCTCCATAAGTTTTGGTGTTGTTTCCATCCTGGGTAATTGGGAAAATAATTTCATTGGATCGGTGGTTATCAGCCATAAAAAGATGCTGGTATTCAGGTTCAAGTGAATAACCGGCATTCAGAATTTTATTACAGTAAGTTAAACATTCCGTATATTTTGGTTGACTTATATAAACCTCTGCGTTCAGGTACAATTTGGACAGCAGCGTCCAGACAGCAGCCTGGTCGGCCCGGCCGTATTCAACTTCTCCGGGAGCTGACAAATGTGGTTCAATATCGAGCAATTCCTGTTCAACATAGGCAAACAGATCATCCCTGTTGGTTTGCTCCGGGAAAAACGCACCTACCATATCTGCTTCGGTAACAAAAGGCACGTTGGCAAACATATCTATGGCGTGCCAGTAGCTGAGTGCCCTTAAAAAGCGGGCTTCGTACCTGTAAAGTTCAATTTCGGAACGGATGGCCCCGTCGATGCCCCGTTCGTCGAGTTTGGCCGGAGTCGTTTCGCGAATAAATTCATTGGTTAGCGATATCTGGTAAAATACCCTGTAATACATGTTGGCAACGAATTCGTTATTCGAGCCCCAGTCCATTTCCTGGTAATCGCGCAGGTTGCCGTCGTTCCATGCAATAACCGCTTCGTCGGTAGGCAGTTCCTGTGCGTACCAGTAGGCACGCAGGTACTGGCCGAATCCTTCATCGAGGCCGCTCAAATCGTTGGCACCTGCAGGCCCTTCCTGACCGCTCAAAGCGAGCCCGGCATACAGTTTTGCCAGCACATTTTTATAGTTGTCAGGATTGGAATAAACATTTTCCGAGGTCACCACATCCTTGTCGAGCGGCACCGTATCTAAATCGTTCACGCATGATGTAAATGCAAAAAGAACTGCAATTACAAAGATGCCTGCTATTTTAATTTTATTTTTCATCTTACTTTTTATTTACTGGTTAAAAATTGATGCTTACCCCCATCATATATGTACGCGGACGGGGATAAATATTATTATCAATCCCGTTGCTTACTTCCGGATCGAGTCCTTCGTAGTCGGTAATAACAAATACATTTTGCACTGTACCGTATAACCTGATATTCATCCGCTCCTGGTAAAAGTTTGAAAACGTGTATCCCAGGCTGATGTTATCGAGGCGAACAAAAGAAGCATTGCGGATATAATAGTCGGACCAGTATTTGGGATTTTCAAACCCTGAATCGAAAACACTTTCGTTGAGGTTATTTAAAAATCCGGCCGAGTTGTAAAGATTATTAAATGTTGCCTGGCCCGACCACACATTGTTGTACACATAGTTGCCAATGTTGCCGCGCCCGTTAAATGCAAAATCCCAGTTTTTGTAATTTATTTTTGAAGAAAAACCGAAAAATGCATCGGGAGCGGCTTTTTTGTAGCGGTATTTGTCGTCGTTGGTAATTACACCGTCACCGTTCCGGTCAACGTATAAACCTTCAATTGGCGAGCCATCCTGATCGTAAACCTGTTCGTAAACAAAAAAGGAATTGGCCGGATAACCTACGCTGTGAATCTGGATATTGTTTCCAACCGCTCCGGAAATACCTCCCACTTCAACACCAATGTATGTGGGATCGTCATTAGCAGTTAATTTGGTAATTTCATTTTCGTTGTACGAAATATTAAATCCAATATCCCAGCTAAAATTCTCTTTAGAAACAGGAATGGCATTGATACTGAATTCGATTCCCCTGTTTTCCAGGTTACCAACATTGGTTAGAATCTGATTGGTAAGATTGGTACCTGCAGGCACGGGAATAAAGTTAATCAAATCGTCAGTAACCCGGTAATAAGCATCAATGGCACCCGAAATCCGGTTGTTCAGAAATCCGTAATCCAGGCCAATATTGTAAGTAGTTGTTTCTTCCCATTTAATGTTGGCATCGTAACCTTCGGGCCTGATGGTGGTGTAAAACTGGTCGCCAAACTGATAGCGTGCCTGATCACCACTGTAAGTATAACGAGCCATGTACGGATAATCGTTATCCGAAATGTTTTGCTGACCTGTAACACCATAACCGAGCCGCAGTTTGAGGTCGGAAACTGTTTCTGAATCAGCAAGGAAAGATTCTTCGGCAATTTGCCACGCCAGCGCTACCGATGGGAACAACCCCCAACGGGTATCGGGCGAGAACCTCGACGAACCATCCTGCCTCACTGTAAATGTGGCGAGGTAACGTTCTTTAAACGTGTAATTCAACCTGCCGAAAAAAGAAACGAGGTAATTTTCAGTTTCGTAATCGGTGTCTGAAGTCGTTTCAGTTTGGCTGGCATTTTGTGTGAGTGAAGTGCCGGCCCTCCAGAAATGCTGCCACGAATAACCACCCATAATGTCGAAGCGGCTGTCGATGGCATCCACATCTTTCACGTAATTCAGATAGAAATCGAGCAGTGAATTCCGCTTGTCCTGTGTGTATTCTGTGTTTTCACCTCCGCCTTTTAGTTTATCATAAGCCCAGGGTGCATTTTCAGGAACCAAAATAGTGCCTTCACTGTCAGAAATATCATAACCCATATTCAGGTTAGCCCTTAAATCGGGAAAAAAATGAAAACGGTAATCAATTTCAGCATTTCCAATACTTCTTCTAACTGTTGACTGATCGTCGCGCATATTAAGCTGCGCTACCGGGTTCATATTGGCAATCGGGATAGGATCCCCGTTTTGCTGCACCCAGGTAAAATATCCGCCATAAGGACTTCCGTTGTAAACCGTTTGTGTGGGGTCGAAACTGGCAGCTGAGCCGATGGCTCCCCTGTTGGCAAAATTATTATTTACAAGCATTCCCTTCACATTCAGGTTCATCCGGAGGTGATCATCGAAAAACGATGGGTTGAGACCCAGCGAACCGGTAATCCTTTCCAAACGGTCGGTTTTAAGAATACCTTCCTGGTTGGAATAACCTACCGAAGCCCTGAATGGAAGCTCTTTTATGTTTCCTGTCAGGCTCAGGTTATGGTCTTGCCCCAGGGCAGTTTTATACACCTCATCCTGCCAGTTGGTGTTGGAATTTCCGAGCAGGTTGAGTGCATTCGGGTTGTTTGCATAACGTTCCTGTACCAGGCTCCTGAACTCATCGGCCGATAACGACGGAACTTCATTATATTTTGCACTAACAGAAAAGTACTGGTTGTAACTCACGCTCAGCGGAGTTCCTTTTCTTCCTTTTTTGGTGGTAATAATAATTACACCATTGGATGCACGCGAACCGTAGATAGCGGTTGCCGATGCATCTTTTAAAACGGTAAAAGTTGCAATATCGCTGGGATGAATAGTGTTAAGCGGGTTTTTCATGCCCGAAATACCATCGTTGTCAACCGGAACGCCGTCAATAACAATCAACGGATCGTTACTGGCCGAGAGTGATGATCCCCCGCGGATGCGAATAGTTGCACCTTCGCCCGGCGAACCACCGCCACTGGTAATTTGCACCCCGGCAATTTTACCTGAAACCAGCTCCTGGGGCGAGGTAATGGCCCCCGGATTGAAATCATCGGTGTTAACGGCCTGAACGGAGCCGGTGGCATCTTCTTTTTTCACCTGGCCGTAGCCAATCACCACCACTTCACCCAGTGCTTCAATCGACTGGGCCAGTTGAACACTTAACACATCTTCGGTTCCCACAACAACCTCCTGCGGTGTGTAGCCAATAAATGAAAAACCAAGCGTTTGGCCAGGTTCCACATCAACCGAAAATTGCCCGTCAACATTTGTAATTGTTCCCCGTGTGGTTCCTTTAACCACAATTGTAACTCCAGGTAAAGGTTCGCCGGTTTCAGCATCGGTTACTTCACCTGTTATTGTTTTTTGCTGCGCGTAACCCGTTAAAAAGGTTAGAAAAGCAACCAAAAACAACAATAATTTTAGGTCTTTTCGAATAATATTCATCGTAATTAAATTATTAATTAGTAAAATTTCACTTTGTCGAGTTAACTTTTTTTGAAATGGCTAAAATCAACATTATACGACTGTTAACTGCATGAGCAAAGCAAAAATCCTTGTCGCAAAACTACTTAATTCTTAACAGATGCTATTTTTTTAAAACTCCCGAAACAGTGCAATCGTTTGCGGTTACGTTTGCACCGATCATGTTATAAAACAGGTAGGAACTGGTTGGAAAAATTGTATATGTCAGGGAAATTGATTTTGAGCTTTCAAACTGGAATTTGTTTTGGTATTTTTACCGTCAAATTGTAAAAAATGAACGGACATAAATCTATAAATACAATAAAAACTGCAAAACCTCCAGGTAAACCATTTTTGAAATGGGCGGGCGGAAAAGGCCAGTTGCTTGAGGCTTTTCAAAATTTTTATCCCAAAGAACTTTCCGGGGGGAAAATTGAAAACTATTGCGAACCTTTTGTTGGCGGCGGTGCCGTTTTTTTCGATATCGTGCAAAAGTATCCTGTAAAATCGGCCCTTTTGTGCGACAATAACGAGGATTTGATTCTGACTTACCTTGTCATTCAAAAAGAGGTACAAACCTTAATTGACCAACTGGACCGGCTCCAGGACCGGTACCTGAAGCTGAACGAGGAAAAACGCACAGCATATTACTACAAAGTGCGTGAGCAATTCAACAAGCAAAAGAAATCGGTAAACTTCAACAGATTTTCAATGAAATGGGCCGAACGGGCCGCACAAATTATTTTTCTGAACCGCACCTGTTTCAACGGATTGTTCCGGTTCAACTCCAGGGGTGAATTTAATGTTCCGCAGGGCAGGTATAAAAATCCGAAAATTCTGGATGCCGAAAATTTGCTGAAAATTTCAAAACTGCTTTCTATTGCAGAAATTCAAAAGGCCGATTTCAGGGAAATTAAAGGCAGGATAACCGAAAACACCTTCATTTATTACGATCCGCCCTACCGCCCGCTGAACCAAACTTCGAGGTTTACAGCATACAGCAAAAATGCGTTTGGCGACCCCGAACAAATAGCTTTGGCTGCGCTTTTCGCTGAATTAAATCAGAAAGGAGTAAAACAAATGCTGAGCAATTCCGACCCCAAAAACCATAACCCGGAGGACCATTTTTTTGACGAACTCTATTCCGGATTTCATATATCGCGCGTTCCTGCACGAAGATCCATCAATTCCAATGGCTTAAAAAGAAAGGCCATTAACGAAATCATCGTAACCAGTTACCCGGTTTAATTTCATACTATTAAAATTGTTTAATATTTTATCGATTCCTTACCCGTCCCGAACCGGATACCGAAGAATCGACCTGTGGATTTCCACTATAATAGACACTGCCAGAGCCGGCTACACGTGCTTTTAGCGATTCAGCGGCATGAATGCTGCAATTCCCCGAGCCCGAAATGTGCACTTCCACGTTTTCTGCCTCAAAATCCCCGGCCTTTACACTGCCCGAACCGGAAATGCTGGCTTCAAAATCTTTGGCTTTTCCCCCGTTACCAATTACCACACTGCCGGAACCGGAAATGGAAGCTTTTGCACGTTCGGTGCGCAAATCATCGAGTTTGATGTTTCCGCTTCCACTCACTGCCATGGCCATTCTGCGCGAAGAAATGCGCTTGTCTGCAATAATATCGCCGGAACCGGAAACCGCCAATCCTTCAATGTCCGGAACCCGCACAAAAATTTCGATGCTTCCTGGATTAAACGAACGCCAAAAAAAGTTCCGATTTTTAAAGCGGATAACCAGTTCTCCGTTTTTGACTTCGGTTACAATGTCTTCAAGAGTTGACGATTTGGCCACAATTTCCACCCGCTGGGGGTCGCCTTGTTCCAGATAAAGTTTTCCGGAAACATTCAGCGAAATTTTAGAAAATTCAGATACATCCCGGACTTCTTTTTCTGCCAATGCAGGCAGCACAAGGGTGGAACAAAAAAGAATCAGAAAAAATGAGGCAAATTTAGGTTTCATATTTTTACGTTTTTGTGATTATTAAAAAGTTGACTTTGTAAGGACGCACGAAACCTTCGAAAGTTTCAGTTTTGAGGGAATAAAATTCTAAATCGCCGGAAGAGGCTGGAGTAAAGGGGACTAAATTGAGTCTTCAATCAAACCCTCAGGTAAATCGAGGGTAAGCATTTTGTTCTCCGGGTCGATGGAAACCATGAAGTCCTGATTGAAGGGAACGAGAATTTCCTCATGTCCGCTGCCAACTGTCAGCACTGTGTTTCCCGAGAAATCTTCCACGTGGGAAATGACACCGATTTCGCCGGTATTTTTATCAAAAAGAGTAAACCCCTGCAACTCCGCCAAGCCGGAATCTTCTGGCTCATCAACTAATTCAGAAGTAAAAAGATACACATCAGTGCCCACAAGCCGCTGTGCGTATTTTTCAGAACCGACCCAATCAAAATTAACAAAAGCAGCTTTACCCGTTTTAACTTGCAGCCCGTTTTCGGCCACATAAAAAGGAACCAGTAAACCATCGATTTCCAGGAAAAAGCGGGTAGCCTCTTCAACCGAAAATTCAAACTGTTCTTCGAATTCGAGCACCAGCTCACCATGAACACCCCGTGTTTTCCGGATGAAACCAATTTTAGTGCAATCAGCTTTGGGTATTGTTTCCATAACGGCAAAGATAGTTAACTACAAACAAAAAACCACCGACCTACTTGGCCGGTGGTTTTATCCGTGGTAGAAATTTTTTCGTTAAGAATTGGTGCCCTTGTCTTTCGGAGCTTCTTCTTTCTTTTCTTTCTTTTCTGCTTCTTCAGATTTTGCTTCAGCAGCCGGAGCCTCAGGTTTTTCTTCTTCCTTCCTGGCTTCCTCTTTTTCTTCTTTTTTAGCAGCTGTTTTATCAGCACTTTCTTCTTTAGCCGGAGCAGCCTCTTCAGTTTTTTCTTCCTTTTTAGGCTCTTCAGCCACTTCCTCCTTTACAGGTTCAGCAACTTCTTCCTTTTTCGGCTCTTCAGCTTTTGCAGGTTCATCAGCTTTTTCTTCCTTTTTAGGTTCTTTAGCTACTTCCTCTTTTTCTGCAGTTGCTGTTTCAGTTGCAGCAGATTCTTCAGTGCTTTCGTCGGCAGTTTCAGCTTCTTTTTCATCTTCCACTTCGGCTGCTAATTCCGCATTTTTGGCAGCAATTGCAGCAGCTCTTTCCTCGTTGAGTTTTGCTTCAGCCTCAAGTCGTTTTTTAAGCTCTGCATTGGTTTCACCTTCAATACGCTCTTTCTGAGCCTGGATTTTGGCTTCTTTTTCAGCCAGCCATTTTTCCAGTCTGCGTTCAGCTTCGTCTTCGTCGAAAGCTCCTTTTTTCACTCCACCCATCAGGTGTTTTTTGTAGAGGACACCTTTGTAAGATAAAATTGCTCTTACAGTGTCAGTCGGTTGGGCACCTTTTACAAGCCAGTCGTAAGCCTTGTCAAAATCGAGATCTATCGTAGCAGGATTAGAGTTCGGATTATACATACCAATCCGTTCAATGTACCTGCCATCTCGTGGCGCCCTGCTATCTGCTACCACAATGTGGTAGAAAGCATAACGTTTGCGGCCATGCCGCGCTAATCTCATTTTTACTGGCATAATTCTACAATTATTTTTTTGAAAATGTGGGCGCAAAGATAATATAAAATTCTGTTTGCGAAACCGATGGGGTAATTTTTTCGCACATTCTTAAACTACAGCGTGTGAAGTTATTTACTGAAGACTGCCACTGTAAACTGTCCACTGCGACTGATCACTTCTTTCCAGCTGGCAGCCGGGCTTTCCGCTTTACCTGTTTTCCCCGTTCCCGGTTTTGTATAGCCGTGCGTGGGCTCATTTCAATCGCCTCCGCCGGCCTGCAAAACCCGGGTCGCGGTGTGCAACAGGGTGCCGCTCCAATCCCTGCCAGATCGCTTCGTTCAGCGTTTCTGCCTAGTGGGGGAGTCGGACCTTTCCCAAGTCCGACATTTTCTGTGACTTTGAAAGCACAGTCCCTAGCCAGCCAGATGTTTGGCTTGTGTTAATAGGCACACATTGTGCCAAATACATCGCATTTGTTGTGCTGTCCGTCTGGCGGATCAAACCGCCTGACGGGTTTTAAATTGTTACGCAAATATAGAAAAGAAATGGATTTTACTGTGCCCATTTTGATTATCCGTCCAGCGGATCAAACCGCTTGACGGATACTGCCAACTGCAACCAGGCACGGATCACTATTTACCTTTAACCGTTTACTTTTTACTGAAAATTATAGTGCAATTCTTGTGGTTTTTCAGAGACGCAAAATTTTGCGTCTCTACTGCCAACTGCCACAGATCACTGCCTACTTCACTCGCCCCGGGTTCTTTTTCACAAAATCGCCCCAGCTTTTATACTCCTTGCTTTTTTGCGGTTTGCCCTGCTGAATAAAATGG
>NZ_JBSQIC010000072.1:0-18572 GCF_055108615.1 Tangfeifania sp.
AATGTTTAGAATGTGGCGAACCTCTCCGGGGCCGTGCCGACCAGAAGTTTTGCAGCGATGCCTGCCGGAATGCCTACAACAATAAAAAACTGAGCGGTTCTACCAACTACATCCGCAAAATCAACCGCATTCTCAAAAAAAATCATTCCGTTTTGGAAAACCTCAACCAGTCGGGAAAAACAACATTGTACAAATCGGTACTGGAAAAAAACGGGTATAATTTTAAGTACTTTACCCACATTTACAAAACACGAAACGGAAGGGTTTACTATTTCTGCTACGACCAGGGTTTTTCGGTGTTGGAAAACAATAAATATCTGCTTGTAAGAAAAGAAAATAGATAAACCATTCAACGAAAAATTAAACAGGAAAAACGGAACAAACAATCACAAATTTTTTAACATAAAAATTTCCAGTATTCTCTTGGATATTTCAAATATCCGTTTCAAATTTGTTCATGTCAAACGTAAATCTATAAAAAATGAAAAAAGTTCTTGTACTATTGATTATCGCAGTATTAGGCCCCTTTGTTTTGCATGCCACCGCCCCCACTGAAAAAAGTAAAATTATCGGCGAATGGAAATACGAAAGCCAGAATGCACCCTATGGCTATGAAAAAGGTTCCATAATTATTTCTGAAAAAGAAGGCAAACTGGCCGGTGAAATAAAATTTGCCGATGGCTACAAGCTCGATTTAAAAGATGTTACTTATGTTGATGGTGTTTTTAAATGCAAATTCAATCTCGATTACAACGAAATTGCCATTAAAGCAACCATTGAAGGGAATAAAATGAAAGGCACAGCCGACTCACCGGAAGGTGCATTGCCATTCACCGCAGAAAAAGCAAAAGAAGAATAATAAAACTCATCCTTCCCCGACCATCTTTTTCGGATCGACCCACTTGTCAAAATTTTCTTCCGAAACATATCCCAGGTCAGTAGCTGCCTGTTTTAATGTAAGATTTTCGCGATAGGCTTTTTTAGCAATTTCGGCCGCTTTATTGTATCCAATGTGGCGATTTAACGCGGTTACAAGCATCAACGAATTTTCAAGATACTCCTCAATTACCGGTTTGTTTGGTTCAATGCCAGCGGCGCAGTTGTCGTTAAAACTGACACACGCATCGGCCAGCAGGCACGCACTTTGCAACACATTGGCCGCCATCACCGGTTTAAACACATTCAGCTCAAACTGGCCATTGCTCCCGGCAATGCCAACCGTTACATCGTTTCCCATTACCTGGGCAGCCACCATCGTGAGCGCTTCGGCCTGTGTAGGATTCACTTTCCCCGGCATGATGCTCGAACCCGGCTCGTTTTCAGGAATAAAAATCTCACCGATTCCGCAACGCGGACCGCTGCTCAGCATCCGGATATCGTTTCCAATTTTCATTAAACTCACTGCCAGTCGCCGGAAAGCGCTGCTCAACTCTACCATGGCATCGTGTGCTGCCAGCGCTTCAAATTTATTGGGAGCGGTGACAAATGACAGGCCGGTTAACTTTTCAATTTTTTCAGCCACGGCTTCAGCATAACCTTTCGGAGTATTCAATCCGGTTCCCACTGCGGTTCCTCCGAGGGCAATTTCGCTTACTTTTCGGAGTGAAGCTTTGACCATGTCCATTCCGTTTTCCAGTTGTTGAACATAACCACTGAATTCCTGTCCTAATGTAAGCGGCGTGGCATCCATAAAATGGGTGCGCCCGGTTTTTACCACATCCTTAAAATCTTCAGACTTTTGCGCCAGGGTATCCCGCAATTTCTGCACTCCCGGCAAAGTGGATTCAAACGTCAATTTGTAGGCGGCAATGTGCATTGCTGTGGGGAAAGTATCGTTGCTGCTCTGACTTTTGTTTACATCGTCGTTCGGACTTAATTTTTTTTCGTTATCCGTCAATTTGCCGCCAAGTAAAACATGTCCGCGATTGGCAATTACCTCGTTCACATTCATGTTGCTTTGGGTGCCGCTTCCCGTTTGCCAAATTACTAGTGGAAACTGGTCGTTGTGTTTTCCATTAAGAATCTCATCACAAACCTGCGAAATAATATCTGCTTTTTCTTTTGATAAAACCCCCAGTTCGAAATTGGTGAGTGCTGCGGCTTTTTTCAGGTATGCAAATGCATAAATTATTTCTTTGGGCATGCTGGCCGGATCGCCTATTTTAAAGTTGTTGCGACTGCGTTCGGTTTGTGCTCCCCAGTATTTGTCGACAGGAACTTTTACTTCTCCCATCGTATCCTTTTCAATCCTGTATTCCATAATCATCTACTTACTCCTCCAGTTTTATCACTTCGCTTCCTGCCAGCAAAAACGCTCCGGTTCCGTAAACTTCCCAACTGTCAGCCGAAAAATTTTTGCGTGGGTCAGCGCCAATGGGTTGCACCCAGCCTACCCTTCCATCGGGTTGAATCAGTGAGTTGAGGCCAATCCAGGCTTTTTTCACTACCGGCAAATATTTTTCTTTATCGAGTATTCCGTTGTTGATTCCCCATGCAAGTGCGTAAGTATAGAAACCTGAGCCGCTGGCTTCCCCTCCGGGATAGGAATCCGGATCGAGCAGACTTGCACGCCACAAACCATCCTCCTGCTGCAGCGATGCAACGCGCGCAGCCATTTCTTTGTAGTTCTGAATGTAAAAATCGCATGTCGGCCAGTCGGCGGGCAATTCTTCCAGCACGCGCACCAAACCGCCCATTACCCAGCCATTTCCGCGCGACCAGAATATTTTTTCTCCGTTGGCCTCTGTTTTGGGGTCAATTCCTGGCTCGTCCAGCTTGTAGTTGATATCGCGGGCATACAAATGTTCATCCTTGTCATAAAGCAAATCGTATGTTTCTTTCCATAGCTTATCACTCAATTTTATGTATTCTTTATTATCGAGCGTTATACCCAGTTTCACAAAAGCCGGCGGAGCCATAAAAAGTGCATCGCACCACCACCAGGTAATTTTTCGGATACCTCCGGTTTCGTAAGGAGTAGCAATAAATTCTTCAACGGTTGAATGAAAAGGTTCAATCATTTTCTCATCGCCCGAAACGCGGTACATATCCACATAAGTCTGGCAAATTGCATAGTCGTCGGCATGATGCAACCGCGGCCCGGGTTTCCATTTGTTGGATTCACCCATGGCATAAATCGCCTTGTAAATGTTTTCACATTCCAGCGTTTCGTAAGCCGCAAACACGCCGGCATAAAAAGCACCGTTTGTCCAGTCATACAGTTTGTGTTTCGGATGGTGTAACTGCCAGTCCAATGCAGTCTTCATCGTTTTTTTGATGTACGTATCTTCAAAAAGTTTTTCATTTTCTGAAGTTTGAGCAATGGAAACAGAAAACAATTCAGCGATAGCAATAATTGTAACAACTATTTTCTTCATGATTTTAATTTTGAGCCAAAGATATGCAATCGATTGCATTTTCAAAATATCTTTGTAAAATAATTTTTAACAAATTGGTGGAATTAAAATCCGGGATTGCTTTCAAACAAATTAATCGTTATACTTGCACAAAATAATATTGAAATGAATTACGGACACGGACATCATGGCCATTCTAAAATTTACCAAAGTAGGTAGGCTGGTGTTGTATTGCTTCGTAAAAAAATATAAACTAAGGGCTTGCCGGCAAAGGCAGGCCTTTTTTGTTTGACTTAAATTTTACGAGGAATAACGAAGTGAAATTTTTTAGTCAAACAAAATCCCGAAAGCGAAGCGATTCGGGATCTGTTCAATATAGTAATAATGATTAAAATTATGGAAAAACTAAAAATTGCGATTCAGACAAAAGGAAGGTTAAACGAAGATTCGATGGAATTGATCCGCGAATCGGGCATCGATTTAAGCATGGGACGACGCAAACTGGTATCAACTGCCGGCAATTTCCCGATGGAAGCATTGTTCCTGCGCGACGACGATATTCCACAAACGGTAGCCGACGGCGTGGCCGATGTGGGAATTGTCGGTGAAAATGAAATGCTCGAAAAACGGGAAAATGTGGTGATTGCCAAGCGCCTCGGATTCAGCAAATGCCGACTCTCGCTGGCTATTCCCAAAAACACGGATTACCCCGGAGTTGAGTTTTTCAACGGGAAGAAAATTGCCACCTCCTACCCCAATATTTTGAAAAAGTTTTTGGATGAAAACAAGGTGGAGGCCGAAATTCATGTAATTACGGGTTCGGTTGAAATTGCTCCCGGAATTGGTTTGGCCGATGCCATTTTCGACATCGTCAGTTCAGGTTCCACGCTGGTTAGCAATCGTTTGAAAGAGGTAGAGGTCGTTGTAAAATCGGAAGCAGTTTTAATTTCACGCCCTGATTTGCCGGCAGAAAAAAAAGAATTACTGGATGAACTTATTTTCCGGATGGAATCGGTACAGCGGGCAGAAGGCAAGAAATATATCCTGCTGAACACGCCCAACGAAAAAATTGAAGAAGTGGCTGCCCTGCTTCCGGGAATGAAAAGTCCGACACTGGTACCGCTGGCCAAAAAAGGCTGGAGTTCGATGCATTCGGTGATCGCGGAAGACGATTTCTGGGAAATTATCGGTAAACTGAAAAAAGCCGGTGCCGAAGGAATCCTGGTCGTTCCCATCGAAAAAATGATTTTCTGATTGAAAAAATTATAATAACTCAAAATGAATACAATTGTCAATCCGGATAGAAGTGAATGGCCCCAATTGCTGAAACGCCCACAGTTTGATGTAAGCGATTTGCATGAAAAAGTACAGGCTGTTTTAACTGACATTCGGCAGTCGGGCGATACAGCGCTTAAGAAATACACCCAAAAATTCGATGGAGTGGAACTGGAACAATTCCAGGTAGCGAAACAGGAGGTTGCCGAGGCAGAAAAAAATGTAAGCCGGGAACTAAAAGATGCCATACAACTGGCATCCGCCAACATCGAAAAATTTCATGCGGCACAAAAACCCGAAATAAAAAAAATTGAAACGGTACCCGGAGTTACTTGCTGGCAAAAAGCGGTAGCCATTGAAAAAATAGGATTGTACATTCCGGGGGGAACGGCACCGCTGTTTTCCACCGTTTTAATGCTGGCCATTCCGGCCCGAATTGCCGGATGCAAAGAAATTATTTTATGCACGCCACCCGGAAAAGACGGACAGATTCATCCGGCAATTTTATACGCCGCCAAAATTTCGGGCGTTAAAAACATTTTTAAACTCGGCGGCGTTCAGGCAATTGGCGCGATGGCTTACGGAACAGAATCAGTACCGAAAGTGAATAAAATATTTGGGCCGGGCAACCAGTTTGTAACTGCTGCCAAACAATTAGTCAGCATGAATGATGTGGCCATCGACATGCCGGCCGGGCCGTCGGAAGTGATGGCGGTGGCCGACGAATCGGCGAACCCGGTTTTTGTGGCTTCCGACCTTTTATCGCAGGCCGAACACGGCACCGACAGCCAGGTGGTTTTGCTCGCCGACAGCCAGATGCTGGTGCATGAAATCAGCGAACAAATCAATATTCAGCTCGAAAATCTGCCGAGAAAAGAGGTGGCCAAAAAATCGCTGGAAAACAGTCTCGCCATCGTCCTGAAAAACCAGCAGGAAACGGTTGATTTAATTAACAAATATGCACCGGAACATTTAATTTTATGCACGAAAGAATACCCTGAACTTGCTGAGAATGTGGTCAATGCCGGTTCGGTATTTCTGGGAAATTATACACCCGAAAGCGCCGGTGATTATGCTTCGGGAACCAATCACACGCTGCCGACAAACGGCTGGGCAAAAACGTACAGCGGCGTTAATCTCGACAGTTTCATGAAAAAAATTACGTTTCAGGAAATCATACCGGAAGGGTTGAAAAAAATTGGACCGTCAATCGAAATCATGGCAGCCACCGAACAACTGGAAGCGCATAAAAATGCTGTGAGTTTAAGGCTGAAAAAATTATAATTATGAACATCAACAATCTTCTTCGCAAAAACATAAAATCCCTTCAGCCTTATTCGTCGGCGCGCGATGAATACTCGGGCGAAGCTGTGGTTTTTCTCGATGCCAACGAAAATCCGTTTAACGAGCCGTACAATCGGTATCCGGATCCGCTTCAAAAAAAGTTGAAAGAAAAAGTAGCGAGACTGAAGAATGTGCCACCGGAACAAATATTTCTGGGAAACGGCAGCGACGAACCGATTGATTTGCTCATCCGGGCGTTTTGCGAGCCGGGAAAAGAAAACATTGTAACTATCGACCCAACTTACGGAATGTATAAAGTGGCAGCATCGGTTAATAATGTGGGAGTAAAAAAAGTATCGCTCACCGATGATTTTCAGCTTGATGCAGAACAAATGCTAAATACTGCCGATGAAAATACGAAACTGATTTTCTTGTGTTCGCCCAACAACCCTACCGGAAATTTGCTCGAAAAAGAAGCTGTGATTGAGGTGGTTAAAAAATTTAACGGAATAGTTGTGCTCGATGAAGCTTACATCGATTTTGCACCGGGAAAATCTTTATTGAAAAAGCTTTCAAATTACCCGAACCTTGTGATTCTTCAAACATTTTCAAAAGCATGGGGAATGGCAGGTATCCGACTGGGAATGGCTTTCGCTGATCCGGAAATTATTTCTATATTAAACAAAATTAAATACCCTTACAACCTGAATATTCTCACCCAGGAAAAAGCACTTGAGCTGACTGAAAGCCAGGAGAAAGTTGGAAAATGGGTGAAACTAATTATTGCCGAGCGCGAAAAAATGGCTCAATTGTTAATAGAATTTCCTTTTGTTAAAACAGTTTATCTTTCGGATGCCAACTTTCTGTTGGTAAAAATGCACGATGCCCGGGGAATTTATGATTATCTTGCAGAACTTGGAATTGTGGTGCGCGACCGCTCAAAAATTCATTTGTGCGATGACAGCCTGCGGATTACCATCGGGACCTCGAAAGAAAACGAGCAATTATTAAAAGCATTGAACGATCTGATATGAAACGAGCTTTATTTATCGACCGCGACGGAACTTTGATTGTTGAACCGGAAGATGAACAAATTGATTCCCTGGAAAAGCTGGAATTTATTCCGGGTGTTTTTCGCAACCTGTTCAACATTCAAAAAAATACAGATTACGAACTGGTAATTGTTTCCAACCAGGATGGCCTGGGAACGAATTCTTTTCCTGAGGAAACGTTTTGGCCGGTCCAGAATAAAATGCTGAAAGCTTTTGAAAACGAGGGGGTAACTTTTGACGATATTTTAATTGACAAAAGTTTTCCTGCCGACAATGCTCCCACCCGCAAACCTCGCACCGGCTTGATGGGAAAATACATGAACGGCGATTACGATTTGGCGGGCAGTTTTGTAATTGGCGACCGGCTAACCGATATTGAATTGGCAAAAAACCTGGGTGCAAAAGGAATTCTTTTCAACGACGGAAGTCTTTTGGAAAACCTGGAAAAACAAGGATTGGCAGAACATTGTGTGCTGGTTTCCAACGACTGGGACGACATTTATGCATGTGTGGCTGCACCCGAACGAACCGCTGAAGTTAAACGCACCACCAAAGAGACCGATATTTTCGTGAGTATCAACCTCGACGGAAACGGGGTTTCTGAAATTTCTACTGGTTTGAATTTTTTCGATCACATGCTTGCGCAAATCGGACGCCATGCCGGAATTGATATCGAAATAAAAGTAAAGGGTGATTTGGAAGTGGACGAACACCACACCATTGAAGATACCGCGCTGGCATTGGGCGAAGCGTTCAAAAAAGCAGTGGAGAACAAAAAAGGCATGGAACGTTACGGATTTTGCCTGCCGATGGATGATTGCCTGGCACTGGTGGCCATCGACTTTGGAGGGCGCCCCTGGCTAATTTGGGAAACCGAGTTTCACCGCGAAAAAGTGGGCGACATGCCCACCGAAATGTTCATGCACTTTTTCAAATCATTTTCTGATGCCGCCCAGTGCAACCTCCACATTAAAGCCGAAGGAGATAACGAACACCATAAAATCGAAGCGATTTTTAAAGCTCTGGCCCGGGCAATTAAAATGGCCGTTAAACGCGATTTGTTTAATTTTGAATTGCCGAGCACAAAAGGGAAATTGTAAAGAGAAGCCCCTCTTAATCTCCCCGAAGGGGAGACAAAAGAAAGATGAATATCGTAATTATGAAGATTAACAAAAAATACTAAAGTCGCCACCCTCTCGTCAAAAAGTCCCCTTTGGGGGATTAGGGGGCTCTTGTTATGAAAACGATAAAACCACTACGCGAACGAAGAAACACGGCAATTCTGTTGATTCACTGCCCCGACAGGCAGGGAATCCTGGCAACAGTAACTGAGTTTCTGAACAAAAACAAGGGGAACATTATTTACCTCGGACAGCATGTTGACAGGCAGGAAAAAACATTTTACATGCGCGTGGAATGGGAGCTGGAAAGTTTTGCGATTCCACCCGATAAAATCGGGGAATATTTCGATACGTTGATAGGCGCTCCGCTCCACATGTCCTGGAAACTTTATTTTTCCGATGAAATCCCGCGAATGGCGCTTTTTGTCTCCAAAATGCCACACTGTCTGTTCGATATTCTGGCGCGCTACACTGCCGGCGAATGGGATGTAAAAATTCCGCTTATCATCAGCAATCACGAACTGCTAAGACCTGTGGCAGAACGATTTGACATTGATTTTCACTATCTCCCGGTTACCAAAGAAAACAAAGCCGAACAGGAACAAAAAGAGCTGGAGCTGCTGAAAAAGAAAAATATTGATTTCGTAGTGCTGGCACGTTATATGCAAATACTTTCAAGCGATTTCGTGAAACAATTTCCGGACAAAATCATCAACATTCACCACTCATTTTTGCCGGCATTTGCAGGTGCCAAGCCTTACCATGCAGCGCATAAGCGAGGCGTGAAAATTATTGGTGCCACCAGTCATTACGTTACTTCCGAACTCGATGGCGGCCCCATCATCGAACAGGATGTTACCCGTTGCAGTCACGTGGATACCATTCAAAACCTCATCCGCAAAGGCCGCGATTTGGAAAAAATTGTACTTTCACAAGCGGTTTATAAACATTTGCAGCGAAAAATTCTTGTGTATAAAAACAGGACGGTGGTGTTTAATTAATGTTTTGATTGCTGTTAGGAGTGATTAATTGCAAAAAAAGTACAATCATATTAATTGAATTGTTAAATTGCTTTCAAAAAAAATCATTCATTAACTTAAAACTTTTGTCATGAAATCAGTAATTTTTACCACCACCCTTTTGTTAATGGTTTGTTTGACTGCTACAAGCCAGAATACCGGTTTTGAATGGGCAAAAAGCATTTCAGGTTCCGGAGATATTTCACCGTCGTCGGTGAATTCTGACAGTGACGGTAATATTTTTGTTGCCGGTGAATTTTCAAGCCGTACCGATTTCAACCCGGGAGAAGATTCACTTTTTCTTGAATCGTACGGATACGACGATATTTTTATTTCGAAATACAATGCTTTTGGCGAGCTGATTTGGGCAAAAAATATCGGCGAAAATTACAACGATGTTTGCAACAGTATGACATTGGATGACAACTACAACATTTATATTACCGGGCATTTTTCAAGGACTGTTGACTTCGATCCCGGAAATGAAACACATGAACTATCGACAACTGGAGGCGACGATATATACATTGCAAAATACGATTCAGCGGGGAATTTCAAATGGGCAGTTTCTATGGGATTGCTTAATGCCAGTGACGAAGGTACTTCTATAACAACCGACAAAGAGGGTAATGTTTTGATTACCGGATGGTTTCAGGGCACTGTCGACTTCGAGCCGGGTACCACTACCTTCAACCTTACATCAAACGGCCCCGGCTGTTTTATATTAAAACTCTCGGCAGAAGGTAATTTTATCTGGGCAAAAAATATCGACAGTACAGGCGGATGGGTTGAAGGGCATACCATTAAAACCGATAAAAACAACAATGTTTTTGTTTCGGGATTGTTCCAGTCCTCCACCGATTTTAATCCGGGAGCCGGCACCCACAATATGGAGCCTGCCACAGAGAATGCAGCTTTTCTGCTAAAACTCGATAAAAACGGAAATTTTAAATGGGCAGTCCAGCCCGGAGGTCATGCAAACAACAGCAATTTAGACAAAAAAAGGCCGTTTAGTATTGATCCTGATGGGAATATTTACCTCGCTTTCGACTTTATGAACACAGTTGATTTTGATCCGGGTAATGGTACTTATGAACTTTTTGCAGGAGATGAATGGAACAGAGCTCTGTTTATTGCAAAATATACACCAGGTGGAAATCTGTCGTGGGCACATCTGATAAACTGGGAAGAAAACGATGGTTCGTGGCCGTATGGCAATGGGGTTGACATTACAACCGATGTCTCAGGAAACGTTGTTTCCATTGGTCAGTTCAGCGGAAAATATAATTTCAATCCCAACGGCCCCCAGTCTGTGCTCAGTGGCAACGAAGATAATTACACGGGCTACATTATAAAACTAAATGGCATAACATCCGCTATTAATAATATTGAAAAAGATGCTTCTTTTAAATGTTATCCCAATCCCTTTTCCGAAAAAATAACAGTTTCAGGAAGCCAGCCAATGAAAAATGCGGAACTTCGGCTACGCTCGGTTTCGGGTCAAACAATTATTCATAAAAAAAATCTCGTAGGGAATAATATCGAAATAAATACAGGCAAAATACCGGCAGGCATCTATTTTCTGGAAATCAAACAGAAGGATGCTCAGATTGTTGGTAAGGTAATAAAACAATAAAATAAATGATAGCAAGAACAACACTTACGATTTTTTTAATGATTTTTTGTTTTCATCTGACAGCTCAAAACAAAATGCAAACCGTACCTGCCGATTACGGTTACATCGTGGAAATCGGTCAGCAAATGCCCGAAATTAAAATGACTTTAACCGACGGAACAACAGTTACTACTGCCGATTTGGAAGATAAAGTAGTCATGCTCCAGTTCACCGCGAGCTGGTGTGGAGTGTGTCGTAAAGAGATGCCGCACATCGAAAAAGAGATTTGGCAAAAACACAGAGACAATGACGATTTTGTGCTCATCGGAGTCGATTTGGACGAGCCGCTTGATAAAGTAAAAAAATTTGCCAGCGACATGAAAATTACTTATCCACTCGCACTCGATCCCGGTGGTGAAATCTTTTACACGTTTGCAGCAGAGGGTGCCGGAGTTACCCGGAATGTAATTATCGACCGTTCAGGAAAAATCGTTTACATGACCCGACTTTTCAAAAAAGATGAGTTCAATGAAATGAAGGAAGTGATTGAGAGCCTCCTCCAAAGGAGGAGGAAAATTGAATAATTAACAAAGCATTCGTAAAATGAATATATCCACAAAAAATTATACCAAATCAAATTTTGCAGTGCCAATCCCCCTCCTTTGGAGGGGCAAAGGGGAGGCTCTGTCATGAAAATCGTCATCATAAAATACAACGCCGGAAACATTGAATCGGTAAACAATGCGCTGAACCGGCTGGGCGTGAATGCAGAAATTACAGCAGATCCGGGAAAAATCAGAAACGCTGACAAAGTTATTTTTCCCGGAGTGGGCGAAGCGAGTACCACTATGGAATATCTGCGCAGGCACAAACTGGACGAACTGATTGTTTCACTCAAACAGCCCGTGCTGGGCATTTGCCTGGGGCTGCAACTTATGTGTTCGCATTCTGAAGAAGGAGATACCAAATGCCTCGGCATTTTCGACGAAAAAGTAAAACGTTTCATGCCTGAACCAGGGCAAGAATTTATTACAAAAGTGCCACACATGGGCTGGAACTCCATTTCAGATTTAAAAAGCAGACTGTTCACAAAAGAGCAGCAAAACGGATACGTTTATTTCGTACACTCTTTTTATGCCGGCCTGGGGCAAGATACTGCCGCAACCTGTAATTATATTGTGCCCTTTAGCGCGGCGCTGCAAAAAGATAATTTTTACGCCACCCAGTTTCACCCCGAAAAAAGCGGGAAAATCGGGGCGGAAATTTTAAACAACTTTTTAAAAATTTAAACGTTAAACCAAACAATGGATAGATTAACAATTATAAAAGTGGGCGGTAAAGTTGTGGAAGACACACAACAGCTAAACCATTTGCTCGACCAATTCAACCGCTTTTCAGGTAATAAAATTCTGGTTCATGGCGGAGGGAATACAGCTACAGAAATTGCCGGAAAACTTGGAATAGAAACCGAATTGATTAACGGCCGTCGCATTACAAGCAAATCGATGCTGGATGTGGTTACAATGGTTTACGGTGGCCTGGTAAATAAAAAGATTGTGGCCAGCCTGCAGGCACACGGTTGCAATGCCATCGGGCTCACTGGTGCCGACCTGAACCTCATCAGTGCCATAAAACGCCCGGTGGGCGATATCGACTACGGTTTTGTTGGCGATGTAAATGACGTGAACAGCCGCGAACTGCGCCTGATGTTAAACGAAAATGTGGTCCCCGTGGTTGCTCCGCTCACGCACGACGGAAAAGGAAGCCTCCTCAATACAAATGCCGATACAATAGCTGCTGAACTGGCCATTGAACTTTCAGGTCATTACAGCATTTTCCTTTTCTATTGTTTCGATAAACCAGGTGTTTTGCTCGATCCCGATGATGACAGCAAGATAATTTATGAACTTCAGGCCGAACAATTCAACGATTATAAGCAAAAAGGCATTATCAGCACCGGAATGCTCCCCAAACTTGACAACGGATTCAGGGCCAAACGAAACGGTGTAAAAGAAGTTCTTATTACAAATACTGAAAACCTTTCAACCGGACGCGGAACCCGGTTGGTTTAGCCATCCAATAAAATAAAAACCAGCAACTTCCTGTTTCCTACAAAAAAAATCATACCTTTGTTGCGATTTAAGGTTTGAGAATTTGCGCATTCATTTACTAATTCACACCCCCATTTTATTAGTTCATCACTGCACTTTTTTTTAAATCAGGAAAATGATTTTAACAACAGGGCTGTCAAATGAAAAACAGGTCTGAGGTTAAAATGTAACAATTAAATTTTTATTAGAATGAACATTTATGTAGGAAACCTTGATTTCAAGGTAGAAGAACAAGACCTCCAGGAGGTATTTGAAGAGTATGGAACAGTTACTGAAGCTAAAATTATTTCAGACAAATTTACCGGAAGAAGCAGGGGTTTTGGTTTTGTAACAATGGAAAACAAAGAAGAAGCAAACAAAGCGATTACCGATTTGAACGGAGCTGTTTACGAAGACCGCGACATGGTTGTAAACGAAGCAAGGCCCAGAAAATCTAATTTTTAAAAGAAAGTAAGTAAAAGATGAATACAGGAAAAGTAAAATGGTACAACGAAACCAAAGGATTTGGTTTTATTGAACAAGAAAACGGCGATGATATTTTTGTTCATCGCAGCGGGCTAACCAACTCATACGATGGGTTGCAACCCGAGCAGGAAGTAGAATTTGAAACCAAAACAGGCGACAAAGGCCTTTTTGCGGTAAATGTAAAACCGGTTTAATCAGAATTAACAAATTGAATCCATTTAATATTGGAGAACTAAAAATACCCGTTCCGATCATTCAGGGAGGAATGGGTATTGGTATTTCTTTGGCAGGGTTGGCATCAGCCGTTGCAAACAATGGTGGAATTGGTGTTATATCAACAGTTGGCATTGGTTTTATTGATGAAACCCAAAGTGGCAACCTGAGAAAGAGACACATCGATGCCATCCGGTCAGAGATTAGAAAAGCCCGTGAAAAAACCCGGGGTATTCTGGGTGTAAATATCATGTCGGTGATAACCAACTTTTCCGATATGGTACGCACCTCAATTGAAGAAGGAATCGATATTATTTTTTCAGGCGCAGGCCTGCCACTCGATTTACCAAAATATTTGGGTGAAGGAATTAAAACAAAACTGGCCCCCATTGTTTCATCATCGCGCGCAGCTAATTTAATCTGCCAAAAATGGAAACAAAACTTCAACTACCTGCCCGATGCGCTGGTTGTTGAAGGCCCAAAAGCCGGCGGACATCTTGGGTTCAAGCCAAATGATCTTGAAAAAGAAAGCAATACTCTCGAAAACCTCGTTTCGGATGTACTCAAAGTTACCCGCGAAATGAAGGAGAAATACAATAAAGATATTCCGGTAATCGCAGCCGGGGGTATTTTCTCTGGTAACGAAATGTTTAAAATAATGAAACAAGGTGCCACCGCTGTTCAGTTGGGAACCCGTTTTGTGGCCACCGAAGAATGCGATGCTTCGGCAGAATTCAAAAACGCTTTTGTTCAGGCAGGCGACGATGATATCGAAATCATCAAAAGTCCGGTAGGGATGCCGGGCCGTTCAATTTCATGCTCATTCATGAGGGAAGCTGTTGCAGGAAAACGACATCCCGATGTATGTAAATACAACTGCATAAAATCGTGTGATCCCAAAACCACCTCCTTTTGTATTGCCAATGCACTGCTTGCAGCCTACAGGGGAAACCTGGCAGATGGTTTTGTTTTTACCGGAACAAGTGCAGGGCAGGTCGATAAAATTTCTACCGTAAACAAGGTATTTAGCGATTTGCGAAACGAATACAACGAAGAAGAAAGTAAAAAATAACACAATTTAAATGCGGCAACTAAAAATTACAAAACAAATTACGCAGCGCAACGACGACACCATTAACCGGTACTTTAACGAGATTAGCAAATATCCCATGGTAACGGCAGAAGAGGAGGTGGAGTTGAGCGTTCGAATCCGGGCCGGTGATACCGATGCACTGAACAAACTGGTACAGGCCAACCTGCGTTTTGTAATTTCTGTAGCCAAACAATATCAAAACCAGGGACTCTCGTTTTCCGACCTCATCAACGAAGGCAACCTCGGACTGGTAAAGGCCGCAAAAAGATTTGATGAAACCCGGGGGTTCAAATTCATTTCCTATGCCGTTTGGTGGATACGCCAATCGATAATGCAGGCCATTTCGGAACAAACCCGGGTGGTACGATTGCCCCTCAACAGGCTTTCATCCATCAACAAAATAAAAAAAGCAATACCTTACCTCGAACAGGAATTCCAGCGCGAACCTACCGATTCAGAAATTGCAGGCCACCTCGAAATTTCGAAAACCGAAGTGGAAACAGCAAACAAAATCAAAAAAAGGCAGGTTTCATTCGACAAGCCGTTGTCACTCGACGGCGATAATGATTTTAACCTCTACGACATTGTTCAAACCGAACATTTCCCTTCGCCCGATAATAACCTGATGCAGGAATCGGTTGAAGAAAACATAAGAAGAGCAATGAGCAAACTTTCCGACCGTGAAGCAAAAATACTGACCATGTCGTTCGGGCTTTGCAACACTCCCGTGTTTTCGCTTCATGATATTGCATCGGAATACGAGATGTCGGCCGAAAGAGTCAGGCAAATTAAACGGGATGCTTTGGACAAACTAAAATTGTTGCTAAAAGAAAATTATGCTTTTTTGGAGTATTAAAACAAATCATTTATATTAACACAAAATTTAAAAGAATTTATATCATAATTTATGGGAAGATCACAAGAATCTTTTAACAAAAAAGAAGTCAGAAACAAAAAAGAAAAAAAGCGTAAAGAGAAAGAGAAAAAAAGGCAAGCCAGAAAAGAAGAGAGCAAATCGAACAGCCTGGATGATATGATTGCCTATGTGGACGAAAACGGGAACATTGTTGACACCCCGCCCGACCCCGATGCAAAAACCGAAATTAATGCAGAAGATATCGATGTGAGCGTACCATCCACCGAGGAAGTTGAAATGGATCCGATCCGAAAAGGAACGGTGAATTTTTTCAACGATTCGAAAGGGTTCGGGTTTATCAACGACTCGGAAACCAAGGAAAGCGTTTTTGTGCATATCAACAACTGCCTGGAACAAATCCAGGAAGGCAACCTTGTGAGCTTTGAAGTGGAAATGGGCCCTAAAGGACCGATAGCCGTTCAGGTTAAACTGGTTCGCTAACCAATTACACTTTTATTTTCCTTCCCAAAAGCTTGCAAAGGCAGGCTTTTCATTTCTTATCTATTTCAGGTACCTGATTAAATTAATCAGCACGGTTAACACTATGCTGATGAGTAGCATGGAAGTAATGGGTATAAAAACTTTGCTGTTTTCTTTTTCAATGCGAATATCGCCCGGCAATTTGCCAAACCAGCCGAAAAGCCCCGGTGCCAACCAGAGAATCAGCCCGATGACAATCATAATTATTCCTGCAATAATAAACCAACGTGCCATATTTTGATGGTTTTACATTTTTAAACTGCCTGCAACAAAAACCGCTATACCTTTTATTCCCCATTGATTTCAGGGGACAAAAATATAAATTAACGGCCTTGTTCCAAAAGACTGTTATACCGATTTGTATTTGAATATGGTTATAAAAGTTTGTAACCTGATGCAAATTTAAATTGCAGTTTGCATAAAAAACAGAGTAGAAATACGGTATTTTGCACGTGCGTAGAAATACGGTGGTTCGCCTATGTAAAAAATTTGCACATATTAATTTTCCCTTAAATTAAAAATCTTATTTCCAAATTATTATTACAAAAAATAATAGTTACTGAAAGCCATGTTTTATATAAATACTCATTGCTAATTTTGAAAAGCATACCCAAATCGTTGATCGTATCACAACAAAAGGAAGCATCGATTTCAGGTTCACTGTAACTAATTCATAACCAAAAACTAAACGAATCACTATCACTTATCAGCCAATTGGATGAAGATGAAAAAAATGCCCTGGTTAAGATTATTAATTCGATGCTGACCAAAAAACGGATGAAGGATTTATTGGAAGGGAAAGCTAATTTTTAGGGCAAAAAAGCCCCGGACTTACCGAGGCTTTGATTTTATTCAATTAATACTATACTTCATTGTAGATGAAATCCTGCTCTTTTCTTATCGAAATAAATACTATCCTGCTCAATCCTAAAATAATATCCTTCAGGATAACTTACGTTTGTGCAGAATTCACTAAGTTCATCAAAATCTACTTTTTTACATTCGATCAATTCTTTTGAATTGTATAATCCATAACCTTTACTGTTTTTGTAATCAAAGATAATAACAGGTCTTCTCTTTATATATGTAACTCCTTTTATCTCTTTTGGATTTGAGGGAGGAACGGCATCTGGAGCAATTGGGGGAATACGACTCGGTTTTCCCAGGTAAGCACCAATCCAGAATCCCAAAGAGTCATTATAGGATGCTTTGGCCTGGACGGGATTTGCAGGGGCGTACTATAATGCCGCATTATGTAACTTAGATTTGGGCATAAATTTTTGTGCGTGTTTTTTTGCTCCGCGCGGTACAATGGAAAACTGCAAAAAACATGACGGAAAATTTGTGCAGAAGGGCGGGAAGTATTGGCGTGGGGGTTACCCTTTCATTTTGTCGGGGTCTTGCCTGGAATCAAAAATATCGGTAATATAAATTGCTTCCCCGATAACCCGGTAAATGATTTTATAATGGCTAACAACTAAACGGCGATGTCCTAAATTCAAGTGCTCTAAATAAGGTTCTGTCCGTCCTTGCAAAGGTTGTAATAGCAGAGTGTCTGCTGCATCTAAAATTTCATTTCTGATTTCTATCAGTTTCCCATGACTTACTTTAGGGCCAATAAAGTTTAATGCTTCTTCAAGGCTGACAAGCGATTGTTCTGTATAAACAAGTTTCATCAGCGGCCTATGTTTGCTGTTCTTTGCTCGATTTCTTCTCTCGAAAAGATTTTCCCTGATCGGATGTCGGCTTCAGCTTTCTGTGCCCTGCTTTCCAGTTTGGTTACCAAAACTTCCTCTTTACGAAGTTTTTCGTAAAACTCGTTGATAGTCTTTTCATTGGCACGGTGCAAATAACTGTGTATAAAGTCTCTTTTTTCAATGACATTCATAATTTCCATTGTTCTATCTTCTACAAAAATAACGATTAATATTCATATTTGAAAGAATAATTTGGAAGGCTGACTGCAAAAACATCGGGTTTGTAAATCCTGCTCGTTTGTAACCAAAAAATTAAGAAATCCTATTTTTTGGCTCGCATTTAAACTACTCCAGTTACTCCAACCAGAATAAGGCCTTATACCAGGGAAATCAGTTTTTCCTTTTCGGTATCGTGTTATTACCCCTCCGGCACTCAAGCTCCAGTCATAACCAACCCAGGATGCCAATTTATCAACTTTAAATCCATTTGAACTGTAATTCAGCTTTACGGGCACACTAAGATGTTCATTTTTTAGTTCAAAATTTTCAGTGAAAACTGAACTGTGCCGGTGTATAAACCAACAGGCGCAGCACCATACCTTTCGAGAGATGCCGAATGAGAAGAGGGAGGAACGATGTCCGGGACTGTTGATCCTAAAGTGGCAGGATTTACAGATGATAGTGTAGTAATCTGATCATCAAGTAAACCATCGGGAGTTAAAATAGTTGTGTCTCTGTTTGTTGTATATTTTTGGGCATACAACGGCACCCAGATGAGAAGAATACCCATCATCAAAAGAATTTTTTGTTTCATTTTGTTTGGATTTGATTTAATGGAATTATTGATTAAATAATGATTTTAGTGTATCAACTCA
>NZ_JBSQIC010000073.1:0-18445 GCF_055108615.1 Tangfeifania sp.
CGCTGGTGGTTATTTTCGCCGGTTCCCACCCAAATTACATTGTGGTTATTCGGATCCATTTTTACCACGCCAATGGAATAAGCACCGTAATTGTCAAAAATGGGATTCCACGTGGTTCCGTTGTTGGTGGTTTTCCAAACGTTTCCGCTGGCCACTGCCACGTAATATTCTTTTGGGTTGTCAGGGTTTACTGCAAAATCGGCAATTCGACCGCTGGCCCATGCCGGGCCAATGCTGCGAAATTTAAGTCCGCTGACAAGGCTGCTTGTAATAATCGTGTCGCCTTTTTCTTCAGCATCTTTTTTCTTTTTGGCCATCGTTACCGAGCTGACCATGAGTAAGCTAATCAATAAAAGTGTAATTTTTCGCATAGGTAATTTATTAAAATATGAGTTATAACTGAATTGTCAGTTTTAAAAGAAGCGGGAAAATTACAAAAAAAAGCCTCGAATTGAACAGGATAAATATCACAGAAATGAGTTTGTACAGGAGAAAGAGCCGTTTGATGCTTTAATAATAAAGAACTAAGATTCTTAAAGAAGACAACTTTTGGGGACTAATATTTAATACATTGAGAAAAGAAAAGCCGGTGAATTGATTCATTCACCGGTTTTAAACTAACAATATATTGTTAATGTTTTTTTTTAACAGCCACCAGCTACGCGTTGCGTTTTTTTCTTCCGAACAGGAATTACCTGCTCCGGTCCTTCGGTTTCAACCGTAACATCGCCAATTCCGGGTGTTTCTTCCACAATTTGTGCATAATCATATTGCGGCGCTTCAATCATGTAAGTTGGTGTTTCCGGCATATCGGAAACATCGAGCGAGTGGGTGGAATAATAATTATATCCGCCTTTTAGCATTTTTATATTGTTGACTCCTAGTTGTTTCAAAATCATCCATGGGCCACTAACCTGCAACTGGTCGGTGCCGTAAAGTATTGCAGTGTTGGCTGAATCAAGACTTCTGAAAAATTCCAGGTTTTCTTCTTCGAGAATGCTGCTCAGCGGGATGTTCACAGCTCCTTCAATATGTCCTTTTTGAAATTCTCCGGGGTTGCGCAAATCTACAAAATGGAGGGTTACCGAATTATCCTCTTTAAGAAATCGGAGCTCTTCGGGAATGACTTCCATCTCGTTGGAAGTTAATGCCATCTCGAGCGCTTCTTCCTGCGATAATTCATACGGATGCTCGGGCTGACTTATGCTTATCAAAGCAATCAGGATAATTACGACAAAAGCAATTGCTCCGATTATCAGGTTATTTGATTTTTTCATAATTCTCTTTCTTTTAAACTGAAAAGATTTAAAATTTATTTAGCAACCTCCTGCAACGGTCCGTTTTTTTTCCCGGCGCTGCATTGGCAACTCTTTTCTTTCCACATCAGTGTTTATATCCATGCTTCCGCCACCAAAATATAAACTGGCAGCTTTGCATTTGTTATATTCTTCGAACGCTGATTTTGAGGCTGTTGGTGGCGGAGGTACAGGGCGCATTACGGTCTCCATCCAATGGTTCAGGCCACCATTCATCACGTAGTTTTTCCGGTATCCTTTCCGGAGGCAAAGCATCCAGGCCTGGTTGGCTTTCAGGCCGCCATTCGAAATGAAAATGTTTTCCCTTCCAATCGGGTCGAGATAACCCTGGTATTCAGGATTGTTCAATTCCTCCAGCGGAATGTTGATAGCTCCCGGAAGTGTAAATTCCTGGTATTCTTCAGGTGATCTGACATCAATAATCTGAAAGGAAGGATCGTTTTCAATTATCTTTTGCGCCACAAAAATCGGTTCTTTATAACGAGTTTGGTCATTCAGTTCCTGCAGTAACCGCTCCGCTGGCACCTGATTTTTGGTTACCTTGTTGGGCAGCAGAATTGTTCCTGCTCCGAGAACAATGAGGATAGCGGCTAAAATGATATATCTTTTTCTCATCGGATTTCTGATTTTTTTAGAATTCTACTCGTTTTGGCCGTAGTTTTTTTTCAATTTTTGTTGCTACAAAAAATGCTGCAATGGCAACAATAATTAGTATCAGTATAAACAATCCGGCGTTAATTCCCAGTGATTCATACACTTTTACCGGCCCCAGCGAATTTGCTGTATAAACGTTTTTCAGGAAAGGGAAAAATTCGGAGAATATGAAAATCCCAACCATCATTCCACCCCAAAAGACCCAACCGTCAATTTTTCCGATTGCTGCGGCGCAGGTACTTGTTCCGGGGCAAAATCCGCCAATTACAAAACCTACACCCATCACAATTCCGCCAATGATGGCTCCGTTAAGAAAAGTTGGGTTCACGTATAGAAAACCTGCGTCAATCCATCCGGCATAATCAAAATAGAATAATCCCAAAGCCGCTGTTATTGCTGCTGTGAAAAACACTTTCAGAACGACAAAATCGTAGCCGTAAAAAACACCGGCCAGTTTTCGGGAAGATGAAAATCCGGAAGATTCGAGAATGAACCCGAAAGCCATTCCAATGAGTAGTGCAATTACATTGCTCCACTGTCCGTCGATAATTCCTTGTGGTATTAATGGTCCCATTGTATCTGTTTTTATCGTTCTAAATTAAATCCAAAGTTTTCTGAAAAAATAGGCAGCGAGGAATCCGGTGCCAAAAATAGCAAGCATGGTTACAAAACCGGCGGTAGCAAGTGTTGCCATTCCGCTCAGTGCGGCACCACTTGTACATCCACGGCCGAGTTGTGAGCCGAATCCAAATAAAATACCTCCGATTGCAGCAGCCCACAAACGTTTTTTTGATGAAATTTTCGGTGAGTGCTCGGTTTTAAAACCCAGCCTTCCGGAAAGTGTGCCGCTTAAAAATGCACCAGCCAACATGCCCAGCACTTCAAACGATAACCAGGTGTCCATAATATTCCGATCGTCGCTTATAAATTTGCTGTAGTATTCTGAACGGGCAGCATGTTCAGGAGACACGACATCCACTGCTGCTACCACTGTGGTTTTTGCCGCTCCACTGGCTCCAAGTCCTCTTCCGGTTATAAAAAATGTAACCAAAAGCAACAGCCCCAGCAGAAATCCGCCAAGATAAGGGTTGATGTATTTTTTACTTCTGTCTTTCATTTTTTTTGAATTTTTAGATTTAATAAAGATAACGTGTAAACTGGCCGGCCTCAACCATAATAAAACGGAATACCAGGCCACCAAAAAGGATAAGAAATGCCGGAATTCCAACCGGAATTTTGAATCCTCGTAATTCCAGTACTTCCAGAGTCAGCGGAAACACAAGCCCGAGTATCACAAAAAATACCCAGAATGAAACGGTGAACTGACCACCGAGGAACAACATGGCAGAAGCAATTTTTACTTCTGAACCGGCCAAAAATCCCATAATCATGTGGGTAACCAAAAAAAGTTCGATGATAATGAGCAGAATGTCAATCCGGCTCATAATTTTTCGTTCGTAATGACTTTTGGACATCCAGATTATAGCAGCCGCTCCGGTCGATAATCCTGAAACGAGGAAAAGTGGTCCGAGTATCGATGTATTCCAAAGTGGCCGTGCATTAAAAGCTGACAGCAGAATTCCGGTGTATATTCCAAGAATTACAGCCAAAACAATTAAAATCCATGCCAGCTCAACTTTGTGTTTTATTACAAAAGCTTCGAATTTGTCAAGAAATTTCCAGGGCCATTTCCAGCCCGGAACAATTTCTTTCATGTAAGTAGCCACCCAGATTATACTTAGAGGGGTAACCAGCATCAGTGTCCAGGCTCCCCACGACATGGGCGACTGTAATCTTACAGTGGTGTACAAACGCCAGAAATAGAGCTGGTGTTTCAGGTCGAGAAACAGCGCCAAAAGACCAACTATCAGCGCTACAGGTACAATAAAAGTAGCCCATTTTACAGTAGTCGGCATCTCTTTTTCCCTGCCGGAGATTGTATAAAATGCAGCAAAAAATAGGATACCAGCTGCCAGCCCGCCAAGAAAAAGATAAACCGGAATATGCCAGTGCCAGATGTTCAGATACGGATCAATATTGGGGTTCATCCGGCCGCTTATTAATAATTCTTCCTTCATTGTTCGTTCATTTTAAAGTTTAAAGAAGATAAAATATATGAGGATCGGTACCTGCTTCAGGAGCAAGCGCTTTATAATTCCTGTTTTTCATTGCTTCGGAAGCATTGCTGCTTGGGTCATCCAAATCACCAAAATACATACATTTAGTAGGACAAACTGCCACACATGCAGGATCCTGTCCGTCTTTCACACGGTGATCACAGAAAGTGCATTTGTCAACATATCCTTCGGGGTGCGAGTATCTTGCATCGTAAGGGCAAGACTGGATACAGGCACCACAACCGATGCATTCTTCAGGTGTAACTTTCACAATTCCACCATCGATAATGTGGCTGGCTCCGGTGGGGCAGCACCTTACACAAGGTGCATTGTCGCAGTGGTTACATCTTTCTGAACGGATTTCCAACTCTACGTTCGGGTAAGTTCCGGCAACCATTTCTGCCACCCAGTCACGGGCATAACCAATCGGTACATTGTTTTCTGTTTGACAGGCAACTACACAGTCAGAACAGCCGACACACTTTTTGGTGTCTATTGCCATGGCATATCTCATGATTCAACCTCCATTTCCGGTTCTTCGGTTAGGAAAGTTACAAAATTGGAACGCATCCCTGTCCCTCCCATTACCGGGTCAATTTTTACATTTGTTATTAACTCTGCATCGCTTGCTCCTTTTCCGTAGGCCCGGGACAGTCGTTTGTTGTGATGCCCGAAACCGTGCGGCATAAATACGGAATCCCACCGGATACGCTCAGTTACCCTGACCTGTATCGGGAACCGGGTGGTTTTTCCGTCCTGGTTCTTCAGCCAGATATATTGGCCGTTTTCAATTCCCCAGATGGTTGCCACTTTTGGGTTGATCCAAAGCCACGGTTCGGGTTTTAAATCCACCAGATTAGGATTATTCGCCGTCCGGCTGAAAGTATGCGCCGGCGTGCGGCCATAAATCAGGCGGTAATAACCTTGGGGCGGCTCTTCGTGTTTCGTGAACGAAGGCAGTGGGTCGAATCCGGCATTTTGCATTTCAGTGGAGTAGAGTTCAATTTTTCCTGAGTTGGTATTGAATTCGAAATCTTCACCATCTGCAAGATAAGGTGCGCCAAACACCCGATCGAATTTTTTTACTCCTATTCGTTGCATTTCCTCCAGCGAAGAACCAACTTGTTTGAGCTGCCAGTCGAGTACTTCTTCAATATCTTTCCATGGGAAATATTTTTGGAGGCCCAGCTTTTCTCCCAGTTGTTTGGCGATCCACCATGCCGGTTTCGAGTCGTATTTTGGTTCGGTGGCCGGCATGCGCAGTGCAACGTTGGGCTCGCGGTGAGGTGCCGACCGGATATAATCGTAACGTTCGAGATACGTACACTCTGGGAGCACAACATCTGCATAACCCGTAATTTCCATTGGCATTGTATCAACAACTACAAGGAACTCGAGCGCCTGCATGGCTGTTAATGTCTGTTGCTTGTCAGGCAAGGTTAGCGGAAGATTGGTTCCTGCCACCAGCCAGCTTTTTATCAAATGTTTCGGGTTGTTTTCCGGAATCGATGCTTCTACCAAAGCATTGGAAACCGGAAGTAGTGCAAGCGGATATTTTTCATCGTGAATATCTTTCCAGTCCCATTCAGGATGAGGTGTGGCCGGTGTTGGGAATGAAGGCAAACTCTTTGCCTCCGGGAAATAAAATCCTCCACGGTGTCCCCATGAACCAAGTAGTCCGTTAAGAATTGCAATGGCACGTTCTCTTTGGGTGTCGTCGCCATACCATGTAACATGTCGTCCCGGATGAACAATTACCGAGGGCGCAGCGGCTGCCATTTCGTAGGCAGTTTTGCGAATCAATGCCGGTTCGAGTGTAGTAATTCCGTAAGCCCATTCCGGCGTCATTTTGCTCACATGTTCTTTCAGTTCATCAAAACCGTAAGTGTATTTTTCTACAAAATCTTTATCGTACAACTCATCGTTGATAATCACATTTATCCAGGCAAGCAGCAACGCAATGTCGGTTGATGGTTTAATTGGCAGCCAGAATTTCGATTTGCTGGCGGCTGTCGAAAAGCGCGGGTCAACCGTAATAATTGTAGCACCGTTATCTATGGCATCTGCCATTTCCTGTACCTGCCCGTTGTGCATATTTTCGCCAATGTGTGAACCAATCAGCACGAGACATTTGGTATCACGGATGTCGGTTGGTTCAGGTGAACCAACTCCGCTGCCATAAGTGGCTGCAAATGCCACTTCGCGCGGACCACGGCACTGTGCATACGACGGATGTGCTTCAGTATGCGAACCAAATGCATGAAGCAAATGTCCGAGGTGCGAACCGGGTGAGCCGTGGAAAAAACCGGCAATGGTTTCTGCCCCGTATTTTTGTTTGATGTCCTGGTATTTTTCAGCAATCAAATTAAGCGCTTCATCCCAGCTTGCTTCCCTGAAAGTCTGCTTTCCGTTTTCTGTGGTACGAATGAGTGGCGTTTTCAGCCGGTCTTCATCATGATACATCCCGATTCCGCCGGTTCCGCGCGGGCACATCCGGCCATTGCTGTGTGGATCGTCGTCGTTTCCGAGTATTTTTACGATGTTTCCCTCTTCGTCAGTGTGCGTCCATCCGGCACATTTCCAGAAACAGACTTCACAATAAGTCGGGTAGCGATGTAATTTCAGGTTTTTATCAGTGGCCAGGGACGAAAGTTCTTCCTGAATTTCTGAACCTTTTGACCAGAAAGCACCTCCTGCCATAGCAAGTCCCCCTGCTGTAAGCGCTGATATTTTTATAAAATCCCTGCGAGTTTTCATTTAATTTGAACTTAAAAATTCTTATCTATCTTAATGAGGATAGTTCTATTTAAAAATGTTGTTAGTGCAATTAAAGAAACGATGTAAACTTCATTTGCAAAAATAGTTAAAAAAGAAATGAGAAATTTGATAATGATCAGTAAAACAGTACTTAATATATTTGCTTCGAAAGATTGAGATATTTAAATATATATATGTGTCTGATTGACAAATGTGTAAAATTTTATTTAGATTCTTTATAAATTTTTGGTGAGGTGTATTTCTGCCGGCAATTCGTTAAAAACAGATAATTAAGTCTGATTTTAAAGTGAATTTTTTAAATATGAATCTGTATTTTTACGCATCTTTTAGAGTTGTTCTATCCAAAAAATTTGAATTTGAAACAAATTAGCAGAAAACGTTTTTTCAGGATATTGATTAACCTGTTGATAGTGGGGTTTGTATTTGCTTTTGCAAAACTTACCAGGCTCAATCAGCACTTAACCAGAACCAGGACATACACAATCGATAAGAAAAGTTTGAATGCAGGATATAATTTTTTTGAAGAGTTTATTGTTTGGGTGAATGCCGATAATTTAAAAGTTTTGTCATCGAGATGTACACACCTCGGATGCAGAATTGCAAAAGCAGAAGGGCAGGAACTGGTTTGCCCATGTCATGGTTCGCGATACAATAATAGCGGGGAGCCGGTTCAGGGGCCTGCGCCACGGAAACTTGAAATACCGGATTTCGAAATTTCAGGTGAAAAAATAATTATTACGTTTGCTACAGGATGAAGTTTAAAATTTTTTTTAGCGGTTTTATCTATGATACTTTTGGTGCCATTGCCACCGCAAACCTGCTGATTTGTGCTTTGTCTGGCATCGCCGTTGCCGTTTCGTTCGATGTAAATGCGCCTTATGATTCAATCAGCCGGTTTATCATTCAAAATCCGTGGGCCGGTTTTTTTCGGAATTTCCATTACTGGTCGGGACAACTTTTTCTGATTTTTACCATCATTCATACCATCGATCATTTTAGCCGGAAAACCGAAGGACGTGTTAAAAAAGGAGTGTGGTTGCGGGTTACAATTTCGGTTGCAGTTACTTTTTTTGTGATGCTTTCAGGGTTTATTCTGAAAGGTGATGCCGATGCACTGCAGGCCCGCCGGATTCTCGATTCACTGTTGCGCGATGTTCCGTTAGCCGGCGATTTTCTCGCATCTGGATTAATTGGTCGTGAAGGTAATTTTCAGTTATTGTATGTTCATCACATTGCCACCGCCACCATTTTTTTATTTGTGGTTGTTTATGAACATGCCAGATACATTTGGACGAAAGCCCGCACGACTCTGATTACCATTTTGTTGGTTGCTATTCTTAGCTATTTTTTTAGAGCGCCGTTGCACGATAACATTAACCCGGTGTTAAAGGGACCGTGGTATTTTGTGGGATTTCAGGAAATTCTTCACTGGATGTCGCATGCCGGCTGGTCGTTATTGATTATTTTACTGGTATTTGTTCTTTTCTATTTTATCCCACGACTGAAAAACCATGCTGCGCTGAATGCAAAACGAATCCTGCTGGTTTTATTTGTAGCGTATAGCCTTCTTACGTTTGTCGGTTATTTTTTCAGGGGCGAAAACTGGCGGTGGGATCCCTCATATATAAAAGAGGCTTACAATCCCTTCAAAACCAGTAGAGTTTCATTTTTATTAACTCCCCAAAATTTTAAAGAAATTCCATCGGTACGCGGCCGCCGCGAAGCCTGCCTGGTTTGCCACGAAGATGTCCAGGGTTTTACGGCCTCGCACAGTACAGAAGGTCTGGGATGCACTTCTTGTCATCTGGGCGATCCGTTTACACTGGATAAAAATGAAGCACACAAAAAAATGATTGCGTTGCCCGGAAATCTCGAAAATGCATCAAAGACATGCGGCACGGCAGATTGTCATCCTGATATTACCGATCGCATTCAAAAAAATATAATGACCACCAATAGCGGAATGGTCACGGTTGACCGATTTGTGTTTAATGAAGAAGATGATTTGTCGGCACTGGCGCATGTACAACAAATCGGGCACAGTGCGGCCGACCAACATTTCCGCAATTTATGCGCACATTGTCACCTGGGAAATCCGAAACGGGAATTTGGTGAAATTGATGAACTGAGCCGCGGTGGAGGCTGCAACGCCTGCCACCTGAATTACAGCGAAGATGCACGTAACGAATTGACTACTTACCTAACGGATGAAACGGATACCTTGCTAACTAATTTTCATCCCGAAGTGTCCTTGAAAATAACTGATAACCATTGTTTGGGCTGCCACAGCCGCTCAGGACGGATTTCGACCAATTACGAAGGCTGGCACGAAACCTTGTTGGAATCGGTGGATCAAGGCTATGAAACAGAAAAATACAGGGAACTTCAGGACGGGCGTATTTTTCGATTTGTTTCCGACGATGTTCATCACGAACTGGGGCTGGAATGCGTGGATTGCCACACTTCTTACGAATTGATGGGCGATGGAAATTTGTATGCTCACAAAGAACAGCAGCAAAAAGTGAAGTGTGAAGATTGCCATTTCGAGGGCAAACCGCAAACTGTATCATACGACGAACTAACTTCGGAAGAACAGAAAATTGTTGATCTCCGTGAGCACATTTCAAGGGACAAACAGTTTCTGATTACTGAAGATTACAGGCAGGCGCTTGTAAATACCTGGTTCGAAAACGACACCGCGATTTTTATTGGAAAGAACACGAAAAAGCTTTTTGCGATGAGGCCGCCTGCCGAGGTTTGCACACGGGGTGAGGCGCATTCTGATGTAACCTGCTCTGCGTGTCATTCGGCATGGGCACCGCAGTGTGTCGGATGCCACAATGCGTATGAAGAGGATGCTGTAAACGGATTCGATTTGCTGGAATATGAAGAGACAAAAAGTGCCTGGGAAGAATACATTGGCGAGTATTTAGCCGATCCACCAACTTTAGGTGTGATAGAAAATGACTCGACCCGCGAAATTATCGGTTTTACACCCGGAATGGTTTTGTCAATCGATGTGGGGTCTTACCCGGGAATTCCGGAAGGTTCAACAATTTTTAAGCGATTATTTGCGCCATTGTCGCCGCATACCACCGCAGCAAAAGGCCGCGACTGTAAATCGTGCCACAACAGTTCGCTTGCACTTGGTTATGGAAGGGGAGAGTTGGAATACCGCACCGCCGGTAATCGGGGAGAGTGGTTTTTTAAGCCACACTACGCCAATAACCGTTTTGATGGTTTGCCCGAGGATGCCTGGATTGATTTTATGCAGGAAAGAACCGATCAGGCTGCCACGCGCACCGACGGCAGACCCTTCAACCGCAAAGAGCAGGAGAAAATATTACTGGTTGGTTCGTGCCTCGAATGTCACGATCAGAATTCGGAGTTGATGTTGAGCAGCCTGGATGATTTTCAGCGATTAATCAGTTCCCGCAGTTCTCAGTGTATTTTGCCTAACTACTATATTGAATAATGAATATGCAATAGGTTTTAGATTTCGGAATGTTTTTTTTACGCTAATTGAATTAGGTGCTTAAACCTTAAAATATGAATTGTAATTAACAAGGGGTTGCAACCCCTTGTTTTAATTCAATCAGGCTTCAACCTTGTTGTTTGCATCCAGTTTCCATTCAAGAAACGAACCGTCATACACCTTTAAATTGGGATAGTTCAACTCTTTTAACGCCAGGTAAACGAAACTCGCCCTGACACCTGAATTGCAATAAATGATTATGGTTTTACCGGGAGTTATTCCCACTCCTTCGAAAATCGTTTTTAATTCTTCTTTCGGTTTCAGCAGCCCGTTTTCATCTTTTAAGTTTTCAAAATCTACGTTCACTGCCCCGGGAATATGTCCGTTTTTTGAATTTGCTTCTGAAGCGCCGGAGAAGTCTTCGGCAGGGCGTGCATCCAGAATTATCACGGAAGCATCGGCGATGGCATCCTTTACATCATTTATGGTTGCCAGTTGTTTTTTATCGACAGCTGCATTAAAAACCACAGGATTTGTTTTGGTAGGTGAAACTGTTATATACCCGTTGATATTTTTCCAGGCAGGCAGATTTCCGTCAAGCATTTTTACTTTTTTCGCCCCAAGGTATTTCAGCGTCCAGTATAGCCGTGCTGCATATTTCCCGACCCCGTCGTCGTAAACAACCAGTGTTTTGTCCGACGATATACCTTTTGAGCCTAAAATCTGCACCATTTCTTCGGGTGTTTTAACCAGGTTCTTTACAGGCTGGTGGTTGCACAATTCGTTGTATGGCATGTTGATGGCACCTTTTATGTGAATTCTGTATCCCTCGTTTGAGCCTGCCCAAATAACCTGCACATTTTCGTCATCGTATATTCCAGCAAGTTCTTCTGCCGAAATCAAATTTTGAGCATTTACTGTTGTAATGGCAGATATATAGAGAATGAATAGTAAGATGCTGTTTTTTAATGATTTCATTGTTTTGTAATCTTAAGATTTTAATTTGTTGATTATTGAAAAGGAATTTCTTTTCAACCGGGTGTCAAAATTAATAAATGCAGTTTAATTGATGGTAAAACTTGCAAATTTTTCTCGGTTTGGTTATAGCGGGTTTGCTGAATCAGCCTTTATTTTTAATTTGTTCCAGTTTTTTTTCGTCTAAAATTTTTATGAATTTATTCTCTGATTCAATAAATCCGGCATCCTGAAATTCCTTCAACTGTCGTGAAACACTTTCCCGCGATGTTCCGATTAGTGAAGCCAGTTCCGATTTTGTCAGGTTCAAACTGAATGTTTTACTCTGATATACCTGATTTTTAAAATAAAGCAGCGTATTGGCCAGGCGGCCCGGCAATTGTTGCTGCACATTATTTACAAGCCTATCGAAATAGTTCATTTCATCATTAAAAATGTACGTAATCACCTCGGTTGCAAATTTGCCATTCAATTTCAGTAGTTTCCCAAATTTGTCGATGTTGATAAAGCAGATTTCAGCCTCGGTAATTGCGGTGGCCGAGAAGTAATATTTGAAATTCTTTTTACTCAGGTTTTGAATGCCCAGGTAAGCACCTTTCCCCGAAATACTCAAAATGAAATCTTTGTTTCCGATACCTTTTTTTGAGAGTTTCACAAAACCTTTCCTAATGTAAGCGATGTGCTTGGCAGGTGCACCTTCTTTAAAAATTAAATCCTTTTTATTGAAAATCATTTGTGAGCACCCTTTCCCCAGAAAAAACAATTCTTCCTGGGTTAAAGTCTCAACAGCAGAAGATTTGAAAATACAATTATGACAGATTGCTTTAGTTTCGTTCATGTTTCTGTTTCTCTTAGTGGGTGTGAGTAATGTCACATTTTTTGAATATTTATATCACACAAAATTATGAACAAAATATCATTATTCGGCGTAAATTTGTAAAAAATAAAGTTATGCAAAAGTTTTTAGTTTTGATGTGCTATCATCTCGGAATCTGGGGATTTTTAGGATTCGTTGCTACGTTAACTATCGGTTTTATTGCTTGCTGCACAAATATTTCAAAACCTGTTTATTTTATTTTGCTCGGGAGTTTCGCAGCAGTTGGTATTTCCGCTTCAATTATCTGTGCGGCACGCAGATGTAAAGAGAAATAGGACTGAATGATTTAGCTTTTGTGCCTGATGTGAATGCTTTTTTTTTAGGATTCTTAAATTGAATTATTCAGAATAAGAATGTATTCTGCAATCCTTCCGGGTTGGCGGATTTTTTTATTTATGCCAACTCAAAACCTATGCACTTGAAAAAATCTAATTATTTTCATATCTAACAATCGGAATATTTTAATAATTTTGCCATCATATTCTCCGAGTTTTTTTCCTAAACTGTATTCAGCAAGGAAAACAAACCGATGGGATGTGCCGGAAACTGCATATCCTCCCGAGTTTTATTTTTAAAATGAATTGGAAAGGGGAAGATTGAATGGAATTTGGAATTTTATTTTTCGTATTAATTTTTGTTACCGCCATTTTGTATTCATCGGTAGGGCATGGTGGAGCCAGCGGTTATCTTGCAATTATGGCGCTTTTTGCAGTTTCCCCCGAAAATATGCGGGCATCTGCTTTAATCCTGAACCTTTTTGTTGCAGGCATCTCTTTTTATTCTTACTACAAAGGGGGGTTCTTTAAATTGAGACTCCTCTTTCCTTTTATAATTTTGTCAATTCCCATGTCGTTTTTGGGAGCCCGCATCCAAATAAACCCATCAACCTATAAAATTATACTTGGTATTTTTCTGTTAATTGCCATAGCCCGGATGCTTTTTGTTGCAAAAAAGCCAATAAACACCAAGCCGTTAAATATTCCGTTGGCTCTTGTAATTGGCGCAATTCTCGGTTTTTTTTCAGGAATGATCGGAATTGGCGGCGGCATCATTTTAAGTCCTGTTCTGTTAATACTAAACTGGGCAACCATTAAAGAAACTGCTGCTGTTTCTGCCATTTTTATTTTTTTGAATTCGGCTGCGGGTTTATCCGGATTGGCTTCCAGGGGAATTTTGAATCCGGTTCCTGAAATTTATTTTTTAATTGCTTTAGGTATTGCCGGTAGTTTAATTGGCTCACATGTGGGAAGGGTAAAACTCACCTCGGCGAAGTTAACCTATCTGCTGTCGTTTGTGTTGCTCTTTGCCAGTTTCAAGCTATTTTATTTTTAATATGAGATTCACAGCAATAATACTGACAGGAGGAAAAAGCTCCCGGATGGGGCAAGACAAGGGAATTGTTTTGTACCGCGGAAAACGATTGGTGGAGCATGTTGTTACAGCTTGTAAAAAGTTGACTTCTAATATTCTTATCAGCACCAATAATCCGGAATACCGTTTTCTGGGATATGAATTAATTGAAGATAACTTCAAAGAAATAGGGCCAATTGGCGGAATTCAGGCGGTTCTTGCAGCATCCAAAACAGAGGATAATATTTTCTGCCCGTGTGATATGCCGGGAATTAAACCTTCAGTTCTCGAAAAAATTCTGGAAGAAAAGAAAAATTTTCAGGTAGTTGTAGCGGCCTGTTCAAATGGTAAAACCTATCCTGTTTTGGGGTACTACAACAAAAATGTATTACCAGTAATCGAAAAACAGATTGAAAAAGGTGATTTTAAAATGCAACATCTGTTAAAAGAATTGAATGCGCAAACCGTTGTTTTTCATGACGAAACCTTAAAAAACATAAACTTTCCTGAGGATTTGCAATGAAAAGTTATCCGAACATATTGCTTGTGATGGGCACCGGGCGGAATGTCGGTAAAACACTTTCTGCCTGTAAAATCATTCAAAAGTTGTCGGAAACACATCGGACAGTCGGGGTGAAAATTTCTCCCCATTTTCATGAGTTGGACTCCGACCTGAAATATCTTCACAAATCGGAAGAACTGGTAATTGTTGAGGAACAAAATATCACCCAAAAAGACAGTTCGCGGATGTTGCAGTCTGGTGCTGAAAAAGTGTTTTATGTGCAGGAGAAAAATGAAAATCTAAGAGAAGCATTTAACATGATTTTAGAATCTATTCGACCGGAACAGCCGGTGGTTGTTGAATCAGGCGGATTGTACGATATTCTGGAACCTGGCTTGTTGTTTTTCGTTTCAGGAGAAAAACCAAAAAAACAAATGCAATTCCGAAAAGGTACGAATGTTGTTAAGGTGCAATCCAACGAAATAAAAATTTTTGAATGGAATACCATTCAGTTTACAAACAGAAAATTTACCCGATATGCTTGAATACAAAGATGCGCTGCAATTGATAGTTTCATCGGCCAACCAGATGCCGGTTGAAAAGGTTGAATTGCGTGATTCGCTTAAACGGGTATTGGCTACCGATGTGATTCACGACATGGACATGCCGCCGTTCAACAAGTCTGCCATGGACGGATATGCCTGCCGGCAGTCGGATTTGAGCAACAAACTGGAGGTAATTGAAACCATTTTTGCCGGAAAGCTGCCCGAAAAAGCTATTGGCAAAAATCAATGTTATAAAATAATGACAGGTGCCGTGGTTCCGCCGGAAGCTGATTTTGTTTTCAAAAAAGAGGATGCAGAAATAGCTGAAAGCGGAAAAGTAATTTGCAGGAAACCATCATCGCCCAACAATATTTGCTATCGCGGAGAAGACATTCAGAGAGGACAGATTGTGCTGAATAGGTCAACATTGCTCACACCGCGTCATTTGCCGGTGCTTGCCGGAGCCGGGGTGAGCAGGCCAAATGTTTACAGTCGGCCGAAAATTACTGTTTTTGCTACCGGAACCGAACTGGTGGAACCTGCCGAACAACCAAAATCGTTTCAGATTCGCAACTCCAACTCTTCTCAGATGCTGGCCCAAATTTTGGAAATGGGAGTTAATGCAAATTACGGCGGAATTATAAAAGATGAGGAAAGAGTGCTCAGAGAAAAAGTGAGTACGGCGCTTGATTCGAGCGACATCATTTTTCTTACAGGTGGCGTTTCGGTTGGCGAATACGATTTTATGCCCATTGTACTTGAAAACCTGGGGTTCGAAATTCTGGTTTCTGCAACAGCCATAAAACCTGGCAAACCTATGGTTTTTGCACGTAAGGGAAGCAAGTATTGTTTTGGTTTGTCGGGCAACCCGGTTTCTTCGTTTGTGCAGTTCGAATTGTATGCAAAACCATTTCTTTATGCATTGATGGGACACAATTTTGAACAAAAAATTTTAATTTTTCGGATGGGAAAAGAATTTAACCGAAAAAAAGCAGATCGGATAAATTTTGTGCCGGCCAATGTAAATCAAAAAATGGAGGTCATTCCGGTTGAATTTCATGGTTCGGCACACATTAACGCGCTTAGCGGAGCGTCATATTTGCTGGAGGTTCCGAAAGGCGTAAAAACGATTAATAAAGGTGAAAGGGTAAATGTTAGACCGTTATAACAGAAATATCACGTACCTGCGGATTTCGGTAACCGACCGCTGTAACCTTCGATGTGTTTACTGTATGCCCGAAGGCGGTGTGCAACTGCTGAAAAAAGAAGATATTCTCAGCCTCGAAGAAATTGCTGAAGTAGTAAAAGCGGGTGCCGGACTGGGAATAAAAAAGATCCGTTTAACAGGTGGCGAACCGCTGGTTAGAAAAGGGATTGTAAATTTGGTAGAAATGATTAACCGGATTGATGGCATTGAAGAAATTACAATGACCACCAACGGTGCGCTGTTATCGAAATTTGCCGAACCGCTTAAAAAGGCCGGTCTCGACCGGATCAACATCAGCCTCGATTCGGTTGTGTCCGACCAGTATGAACGTATTACCCGTGGCGGAAATCTTAAAAATGTGTTTGAAGGAATCAGAGCAGCAAAAAAAGCCGGACTGACTCCCATAAAAATTAATGTGGTAAAATTGAGCGACGCGGAAAATCAGCAAACTGATTTGCTAAAGAAATTTGCGGCTGATGAAGGATTGCAAGTACGGTTTATCACACAAATGGATTTGCGAACCGGCAAATTCACCCAGGTGGAAGGTGGCGATGGAGGAAACTGTGCCATTTGCAACCGCCTGCGGCTGCTGGCAGACGGAACCATCAAACCTTGCTTGTTCAGCAACAAAGGATTCAACATCAAAGAATACGGAATTGAAAATGCTTTTTTGATGGCGCTGAATAAAAAGCCGAAAAAGGGAGTCATCAACAAACAAAACAACTTTTACAATATTGGCGGTTAGGAAGTATAACTCTCCCTCTTTTCCCTCTCTTCGAGAAGAGAGGGATGATTTTATGTAATAAAATCAGGGTGAGTTTTATAAAAAGAAAATCCATTTATAGAATGAATAATTTAAGAAAGTATGTCCGATAAATTTTCACATATCAACGAAAAAGGCGAAGCCAACATGGTGGATGTGGGTGCAAAACCAATTCAGGAGCGTGTTGCCAAAGCTTCAGGGAAAATTTCCCTTCATAAGAAAACGCTGCAGCTCATTCAGCAAAATGCCATCGAAAAAGGCGACATCTTTTCGGTAGCACGCGTTGCAGGTATTCAGGCGGCAAAAAATACATTTAATTTGATTCCGCTTTGCCACCAGTTGCAACTCACAAAAATTGCGGTTGATTTTCAAGTTGAAAAAGATGGGATTCGCACTTTTTCGACAGTAAAATGCAGCGGAAAAACCGGCGTAGAAATGGAAGCTTTAACTGCTGTTAATGTAGCCTTGCTTACCATCTATGATATGTGTAAAGCCGTGGACAAAAACATGGAAATGAGTGAAATAAAACTGCTGGAGAAAACAAAAAAATGAAACAAACAGATATACGTTCCCTGAATATTTCAGAAGAAAAAGGCACGGTGAAAACACCGGTAGAATCTGTGGCAATTAATGAAACCGGTGTGAAAGGTGATGCACACGCCGGTTACTGGCACCGGCAAGTGAGTTTGCTGGGACTGGAAAGCCTCAAAAAAGCGGAAGAGCAAAACAAACGCAAATTTAATTTTGGAGACTTTGGCGAAAACATTACCACCGAAGGACTTGAACTGCACAAAACAAATATTCTCGATCGGTTTGAGTGCGGCAATGTGGTTTTACAGGTCACCCAAATTGGAAAAAAATGCCACACCGGTTGCGAAATCATGCAGCAGGTGGGAAGTTGCATTATGCCCGTTGAGGGAATTTTTTGCCGTGTACTGAAAACCGGGCAACTGAAAAAGGGAGACAAACTGACTTACATTCCAAAAGAAATTAAAGTTTTGGTTGTCACGCTCAGCGACCGCGCTGCCAAAGGAATTTATAAAGACAAAAGCGGCCCTTTCGCCGCAAAACTGGTAAAAGAGTTTTTTGAAAGAGGAAACCGGCCGGTAAATGTTGAAAACATTATTATTCCGGACGATGAGAAGATGCTGGAAGAACTTCTTTTCGATGCTGCCAAAGAAAAGGTTGATATTATTATTACCACCGGAGGTACCGGAATCGGAAGTCGCGATATTACCCCCGATGTTGTTAAAAAGTTGCTCGACAAAGAAATTCCGGGAATCATGGAACTTATCCGCACAAAATATGGCAGCGAAAAACCCAATGCGTTGCTGAGTCGAAGTGTGGCCGGGGTCATTCAAAAATCACTGGTTTACACCTTGCCCGGCAGTGTGAAAGCGGTAAAAGAATACCTCGATGAAATTACCAAAACGCTGGAGCACTCGTTACGAATGATAAACGATATCGATTCACATTGATTTTTGAAATTGTGTTATCACAAAATGTGATACCTTCAAAATAATTTATAAATAGCTATCAATCCTAATGTATGTCAAAAATAAAGGGAGTAACTCAAAAACTTTATTTTGTGGATAGATAATTTACGGAAATACAATCCTTATTTATATGAAATTATTGGCGGTTATTTCCCGGAAGTCGAGTTCAGCTTGTCGTGCCACTGCAAAAATTAATTGCACTTGCCTGGCGGCGAAACTGCTTTTTGGGAACTCTGCCAAACAGTGGACAAAAGGCTAAATATTATTTTGAGGAGCTATGAGTTTTGGCTGATTTTATTCCACGCAGAATTCGAAAAATAAAAGAAACGCTAAAATTCGCAAAGAAAAAACAAATGACTGAGAATGATACTACTCAGTTGCTCACCTATC
>NZ_JBSQIC010000074.1:0-20164 GCF_055108615.1 Tangfeifania sp.
CAATCGGGTAGATGGTCAGTGAGATAATTTACTATCTCACTGATGCACCTCCCACACCACCGTACGTACCGTTCGGTATACGGCGGTTCTTTAATTACACTCTCACTTGCTTATAGTATTCGGTGAAGAAAATATAACCTGCCTGTTTTAACCGGTCATTGGTTACACTTCTGGACAGAATTGGACTTTTAGCCGTCCGCCAATACGACTTTCGGGTATTGGCATATTCCCATGCTTTGTATTTTTCAATACCCAGCTTAATGAGATTACGCCATTTCGTCTTTATCTTCTTCCATTGCTTCCAGATTACCATTCGCAACCTTCGGCGATACCATGCATCAATCCGTTCCATTAAATTCAGCATATCAGCATATTTGTAATAGTTTAACCACCCTTTAATAAAGGATGATAATTTACTTTTACGCTTTTCATTTCCCCAACCGTTGCTCCTGCTGGTAAGCTCTTTTAATTTTGCTTTCAGCTTCGCAACGCTTTTGGGGTGAATGCGAAACCGGATTTCTCCCTTGATTTGATAAAAGGAGTATCCCAGAAACTTGATGTGGTTGAAATAAACCACCGAGGTTTTATCCCTGTTGACTTTCAGAAAAAGATGTTCTTCAATGAACTTAATCACGCTGTTCATTATCCGTTCTCCTGCCCTCTTACTTTTACACAAAATGACCAAATCATCGGCGTAACGAACAAATTTGTGACCTCGCTTATGAAGCTCTTTGTCGAGTTCATTAAGCATGATGTTACTCAGTAACGGACTTAACGGCCCGCCCTGTGGAACACCTGCTTCCGTTCTCTCAAATTTATGGCCCACTTCAACACCTGCATTCAGGTATTTGTGTACCAGCGAGATTACCCGACCATCTTTCACTGTTCTTGACAGTATCTCTATCAATTTGCTGTGGTTGACCGTATCGAAGAACTTTGCCATATCCATGTCGATGGCGTATTTATATCCTTCTGATATATAACGCTTACATCGGAACAGGGCTTTATGCGTACTTCGTTTAGGTCGGAAACCAAAACTATTGTCCGAAAACTGTCGCTCGTAAACAGGTGATAAAATTTGATGTATCGCCTGCTGGATTACCCTGTCAACTACTGTCGGAATACCCAACGGACGCTTTGAATGGGCATCTTTAGGTATCTCAACTCTGCGGACAGAGTTCGGGCGATACTTCCCGCTTCGGATGGATTTTATCAGGTCAGAACCATGCTGTTTTAGATATTCCCTCAATGATTCGATGGATAATCCATCAACACCATGACTCCCTTTGTTTCGACAAACCTTTAAATAAGCTTTGTTCAAATTGTAAGGATTTAGAATCTGACCTAATAATCCATCTTCTTCGGGCAGTGCTACAGTATTGTTTTCAGTTATCCATACAGAAGTAAACCCTCTCACATATCCTCCGTGTTCCGCACTTCCTTTCTGCAAGCAGGCTCCGGTTTTATCCGAAGTTTTCTGTTTTAATCCTCCCATAAAGTAACATTCATTAATACTGTTAATTAAAGTTCAGTCCTTCTCCACCAGCTGGCGAATACTATGACTTCGGCTGACTTCTCACAATAAACCTTTTCCGACCGTATATCTTACTCCGTTTCAATACGTCTGTGAGACCTCCCGTGGTAAGGTAAATAGCTTTCATTCCATGTACCCGCATCATTTACATCCCGCTGTCCGTGTAGTATTTGGACTTCGTTTTGTTTTGCAAACTCATCCCAACGGTTATGCCTGATAATGTTCGTGTTCCTCGGGTCGGAACTTTGCCGCCGGCTTCCTTCAGGTTATACCTCGCGGTAAGCACCCCTGCTTTTAGCTAATGGTTGGCTACTACAAACCCCCATAGTGGACTTTCACCACCAAGTTATTTACCATGCACGGCACACAAAAAAACCATAGCGTTTGTAAGAGTTGTAGCGCCATTTGGCATTCTCCTCGGCCGAAGCAAACAGTTCATCTGCTTCTTTCGGGAACGATTTTTTCAATGAAGTGTAGCGTACCTCGCCGTTGAGGAACTCCTGGAATTTGCTCCAGTCGGGTTCTTTCGAATCGAGCTGGAACGGGTTTTTACCCTCTTTTTCCAACAGCGGGTTGTAACGGAACAGTGCCCAGTAACCCGATTTAACCGCTTTTTTCTCCTCTTCCTGCGTACGTCCCATGCTGGCCCGCAAGCCGTGGTTAATACATGGTGCGTATGCAATGATGATAGACGGGCCTGGATAAGCTTCGGCTTCTTTCACTGCTTTCAGGTATTGTGTCTGGCTGGCACCCATGGCAACCTGTGCAATGTAAACATATCCGTAGGTCATGAGCATGGCGCCCAGGTCTTTCTTACGGATTTTTTTACCCGAAGCAGCAAACTTGGCCACTGCGCCCACAGGAGTTGCTTTTGATGATTGGCCACCAGTGTTGGAGTACACTTCTGTGTCCATTACCAGCACATTCACATTTTCGCCGCTGGCCATTACATGATCGAGGCCGCCAAAGCCAATATCGTATGCCCAGCCATCGCCGCCAAATATCCAGATGGATTTTTTCACCAGGTACTGCTTCAGTTGCAGGATTTCTTTGGCATAATTGCTTTTGTTTTTTTCAATTACTTCGAGCACTTTTTTCGAAGCAGTAACCGAACCGTCGGCGTTGTCTTTATTTTCGAGCCAAAGGTTGAATACTTCTTTTTCAGAATCCGATGCGCCGTTGTTTACCGCGTTGGTCATGATGTCGGCAATGCGGTTGCGTTGTGCAGATACTCCTTCAGCAAAACCAAAACCATACTCGGCATTGTCTTCGAACAGCGAGTTGGCCCATGCCGGACCGTGGCCGGAGTCTTTATGTTTGCAGTAAGGTGTTGACGGTGCCGAACCCCCGTAAATTGAAGAACATCCGGTAGCGTTGGCCACCATCATGCGTTCGCCGAAAAGCTGGGTAATGAGTTTAATGTAAGGTGTTTCGCCACAACCTGCACAGGCACCCGAGAATTCAAACAGGGGTTGGGCAAACTGCGAATTTTTCACTGATTTGGTTTTGTCCATCACTTTTTCTTTCAATGAAACTTCGTTCACCATGTAATCCCAGCGCTCAATTTCGTCGCGTTGTGTATCCAATGGTTTCATAATCAGTGAATTTTCCTTCGATGGACATACATCTACGCAGTTGTCGCAGCCTGTACAATCGAGCACGCTCACCTGGATACGGTAATTTAAGCCGTCTAATAATCTCGATGGGATCGCTACCCTGGTTTCGGTACCTTCGGGGGCGGCTTCCACTTCCTCGTCGGTTAACAAAAATGGACGGATACAGGCGTGTGGACAAACGTAGGCACACTGGTTACACTGAATACAATTTTCAGCCTGCCATTCGGGAACGTTCACAGCAATACCCCGTTTTTCGTAAGCGGCAGTACCTGCTTCAAAGGTGCCGTCTTCGGCCCCGGTAAATGTAGAAACAGGAAGATCGTCACCTTTTTGCTGATTGATGGTATCCACCACTTTCACAATGTATTCCGGGCGGTCAGAAGTGCCATTGGTATCTTTTACTTCAATGTTTTTCCATTCTGCCGGAATATTTACTTTATGTACGTTTTTACCACCGGCTTCAACGGCAGCAAAGTTCATATTTACAACTTGTTCACCTTTTCTGCCGTACGATTTTACAATGGCTTTCTTCATTTCGTCAACTGCCATTTCGTATGGAATTACTTCGGTAATTTTGAAGAAAGCCGATTGCATAATCGTATTGGTACGGGTTCCCAGGCCAATTTCTTCACCCAGTTTGGTACCGTTAATAATGTAGAATTTGATATCGTTTTCGGCCAGGTACTTCTTCATGTGGTCGGGCAGGCGTTTTTTAGTTTCCTCTTCATCCCAGATGGAGTTCAGCAGAAATGAACCACCTTTTTTCAACCCTTTAAGCATGTCGTACATATTGATGTATGCAGGAACATGGCAGGCCACAAAGTCGGGTGTGGTAACCAGGTAAGTGGAGCGGATGGTTTTATCGCCAAAACGCAGGTGCGAACAGGTGAAACCACCCGATTTTTTCGAGTCGTACTGGAAATATCCCTGGCACGATTTGTCAGTGGCATCGCCAATAATTTTAATGGAGTTTTTGTTGGCTCCCACTGTACCGTCGGAACCCAGTCCGTAAAATTTAGCCTGGTAAGTTCCCTTGGGTGTCATGTCCACTTCTTTTTTTTGCGGAAGCGATTTAAATGTTACATCATCCACAATGCCGATGGTGAAATCATTTTTCGGCTCTTTCATTTCCAGGTTTTCGTAAACTGCCAGAATCTGCGAAGGAGTGGTGTCTTTCGAGCCCAGTCCGTAACGGCCTCCAACCACAAGCGGGGCATTTTCTTTTCCGTAGAAAGTAGTTTTTACATCCTGGTAAAGTGGTTCACCGGCCGATCCGGGTTCTTTCGAACGGTCGAGCACAGCAATGCGCTTAACTGTGTCGGGCAGCGCTTTCATTAAATATTTCATTGAAAACGGACGGAACATGTGAACGGCAACCATCCCTACTTTTTTCCCCTGTGCGCTCATGTAGTCGATGGTTTCGCGGATGGTTTCAGTAACCGACCCCATGGCCATGATTATGTTTTCGGCTTCCGGGTCGCCGTAGTAGCTGAATGGTTCGTATTTGCGGCCTGTAATTTTGCTGACTTCTTTCATGTAGTGCGCTACAATATCAGGTACCGCATCGTAATATTTGTTGGCGGATTCTTTGGCCTGGAAGAAAATGTCCGGGTTCTGGGCTGTTCCGCGGGTTACCGGGTGTTCCGGGTTAAGTGCGCGATTGCGGAATTCCTGCAGGGCTTCCTGGTCAACCAGCGGTTTCATGTCTTCCATGTCGATGGCTTCAATTTTCTGAATTTCGTGCGAGGTGCGGAACCCATCGAAGAACGCCAGGAAAGGCACCCGTGATTTGATGGTTGCCAGGTGGGCAACCCCTGCCAGGTCCATCTCTTCCTGTACCGAACCGGAGGCAATCATTGCAAATCCGGTTTGGCGGGCAGCATAAATATCGCTGTGGTCGCCAAAAATGGAGAGTGCGTGGCCGGCCACTACACGTGCGCTCACGTGAAAAACAGTTGGCAACAGCTCGCCTGCCATTTTGTACATATTCGGAATCATCAGCAGCAATCCCTGCGAAGCCGTGTAGGTACTGGTAAGTGCACCCGACTGTGCAGCTCCGTGAACAGCTCCCGATGCGCCGCCTTCGCTCTGCATTTCGGCCAGGCGAACGGGACGGTTAAACATATTCTTTTTACCGTTGGCTGCCCATTCGTCAACATATTCCGCCATAGTGGACGATGGGGTAATAGGGTAGATGCATGCTACCTCGCTGAACATGTAACTCATATACGATGCAGCGTAGTTGCCGTCACATGTGATGAATTTTTTTTGTTTTGTCATTGTATTTCTCCTTTTATTGCAAAAATTAATATTTCGTTCGCTAAATTTTTAGTATAAAAAACCAAACAGCCAGAGTGGAATTTTATTTCCCCGGCCTGCCTCAATCATGTCGGCTGCTGAATAGAAATTTTTTCCCGGTTCTGTTTTGCGCCCTCCAACTTTAAAATGATATTTTTCATTCACCTTAAAATCAGCTTTTTCCGAACTTTTTACGGTTAAGTTGTAGGCCAGCTGATTGTAAAAGAACGTATGCCGTAAGTTCAAACTGTCAGTATTATTAGGTGCTATAGCATACAGCAGATTGGTATTATGCATATATATTTTATCCGGTTTTTTCATCTCGTCTTCATCGTTATTGGAATAGAGCAAATGAATTAACCTGGCATTTTTCAGGTAGCGCAGGTAATTCATTACCGTTGCACGCGATGTTTCTATTGCAGCTGCCAATTTACTCACATTTGGCGAAAAAGGAGTTTCTGTGGCTATGATATGCAACAGTTTTCTGAGTTTTGAGAGGTATTTTAATTCGATTTGATTGATGTAAGGCACGTCAATTTCGAGCGCCAGGTTAATATGTTTAAGCAGGCGGTTGGTATAAAAATTCGGATTATCGATAAAATAGGGAAAGAAACCGTTTTTCAGGTAGTCGCTGAAATGGGCCAGGGGCCTGACTTTCGATACAATTTCTTCGGCAATTTCAACATGGTTTTTCAGTATTTCCTCAAAAGTGTAAACCGGGAAACTGATACCTGTTACATGGTTGAGGTATTCACGAAAAGAGAGCCCTTCGAGGTGATAAACATTTGCAATTCCCTTCAGGTCGGGGTTGTCTTCTGTTATTCGCAACACGGGCGATGAGGTAAAAATTACCTTCAGGCCGGGCAGCTCCTGGTGGCACCGGCGGAGTTCTTCCGACCAGTCAGGGTATTTCTGTATCTGGTCCAGCATCAGCACCTTGCCGCCTCTTTTTGCAAACTCATCGGCAAATGAAACGATGGTTCGTTTGGTGAAATAAAAATTGTTCAGGTTAACGTAGAGCACATTCTTGTCATCCGCGAAGTTTTGCCTGATGTAATCGAGCAGAAATGTTGTTTTGCCAACACCGCGGAACCCTTTAATGCAAATCAGCCTTTGATTCCAGTCAATGCTTTTTTGCAGTTCCCTTTTTAGCGTAGGGGTAGTACTTTCGAGTAATTTGTTATGTATAAATTGAAAATATTCCAAGACTTACTTTTTTTACAAAAATAACAGTTTCTGACTTAAATTGTAATGTGTAGATGTCAAAAATGATATTTTTGTGCAATTTATATCTGTTAAAAATAACGATTGATCTTAATCTCGCTTTTACATATTTTGGTGGAAGAAGTTGCTTTCTGCTTTTTGCCGAAAGTATTGCCCGGTAATCATAAAAATTGTTTCTGTACCGTATTTAATTGGATGCTTTCCCGCAGATTTACGCTGATTTTTAACCATACTGATCATGAATTGAAAAAATAAATTAATAGAATGAGGCGTTTAACGGATACAAATTGAAATGTGGCTAAAGCCAAGTTCAAAACCAGTTTATAAAATCCGCCAGCTAAAGCAGACGGCAATAAATGGCTAATAAAATTGGAATTGATGTATAACTTGCCGTTCATTTCAGTGAACGGATTTGTGAATTACAGAAGGTTGAGGGGGTTTAACCCCATTATCAATAATATTTTCCAAACAAAAAAGCAGATCCTGCAAAGACCTGCTTTTAAATCATTTATTTTTTGTGTTGTTGTTAGCTGTCGTTCATCGATGCCAGGAATTCTGCAATGGAGTTGGAACGCATCAGGCGGGTTCTCATAAAATCCATGGCTTCCATCGAATTCATATCGCCCAGGTAGTTGCGTAAAATCCAGAGTTTGTTGAGCATTTCTTTGGGCAGCAGCAAATCTTCGCGGCGGGTGCTCGAGGCGGGAATATCGAGCGACGGGAATATCCGTTTGTTCGACAATTTGCGGTCGAGCTGCAGTTCCATGTTACCGGTTCCTTTAAATTCCTCGAAAATTACATCATCCATCTTCGAACCGGTTTCGGTGAGGGCTGTGGCCAGAATTGTAAGTGAGCCGCCTTCTTCAATATTACGAGCAGCACCGAAGAAGCGTTTGGGTTTGTGCAATGCATTGGCATCGACACCACCCGAAAGCACTTTGCCTGATGCCGGCTGAACCGTGTTGTACGCACGTGCGAGGCGGGTAATGGAATCGAGCAGAATTACCACATCGTGGCCGCACTCAACCATTCTTTTGGCTTTCTCCAGCACGATGTTGGCTACTCTCACGTGTTTATCTGCCGGTTCGTCGAATGTGGAGGCAATCACTTCGGCATCTACGCTGCGTGCCATATCGGTAACCTCTTCAGGGCGTTCGTCAACCAGTAAAACAATCATATAAGTTTCAGGGTGATTGGCAGCAATGGCGTTGGCAATTTCTTTTAACAATACCGTTTTACCGGTTTTGGGCTGCGCCACAATCAACCCGCGCTGGCCTTTGCCAATCGGTGCAAACATGTCCACAATGCGCGTGGAAATATTGTCGTGTCCGTTTCCGGTGAGTTGAAATTTTTCTTCCGGAAATAACGGGGTGAGGTGGTCGAACGGAACGCGGTCGCGGATAAACTGCGGGGTGCGTCCGTTAATTTCGAGCACTTTAATAAGCGGAAAATATTTTTCGCCTTCTTTTGGTGGGCGAATTGTTCCTTCCACGGTGTCGCCTGTTTTTAATCCGAACAGTTTAATCTGCGATTGTGAAACGTAAATATCGTCGGGCGAATTCAGGTAGTTGTAATCGGAAGAGCGAAGGAAACCATATCCATCCTGGAGGATTTCCAGCACTCCGGTATTGGTTACAATTCCGTCGAATTCGTAATACTTGTTGTTCCCGTTTCGTTGCTGTTGCTTGTTCTGGTCGCGGTTATCTTTTCTGTGAATTTTCTTTTTTTCCTGATCTTTATTTTCCTGCGGCGGCTGGTTATCCTGTTTTTCCCGGGCATTGTTTTCTTCCTGCGAGTTGTCAGCTTTTTCCTGCTTTTTCTGCTTTGCTTTTTCTTCGTGCTTTTTAGCTTTGGCAGCGGCTTTTTCTTCCTGCTCTTTTAATTTTTGTTTGGCTGCTTCTTCCGGATTTTTCGTTTTTTCCAGGTTGAAATTTTGGATTATCGCTTTTATCTGGTCCTGCCGCGATTGTTTTGTTTCGGGTTTTTGCGGTTCTTCCTTTTTGCTGCCGGGTTCAATGCGCTGGCGTTTTAATACAGGTTCCACCCTATCGCGGCGCGGGCGTCTTCCACGGCGCTGCTGCTGGTCATCCTGCTGGTTGTCCTGCTGCTGGCTGTTGTCCTGCTTCTTTCGCAAAAAACCTTTTCGCGGGCGGTCTTCCTGTTCTTTCGAAGTTGATTTCTGTTCTTTCTTTTCGGCTTCCTGAACAGCTTGTGTGTCTAATATCTTGTATATCAGATCTTGTTTTTTGTATGATTCTACGCGTTTGATCTTTAGTTCTTTGGCAATCTCACGCAGCTCGGGCACGAGCTTTTTGTTCAATTCTAAAATATCGTACATTGGTGTAATATTAATATTCTCTTATCCTGTTAAATTGTTTTTCTGATAATTTATTTGGAACAAATAAAGTGGAGACGAGAATTAGTTGAAATTCGGTTGCAATTATAGTAATTACTTGTTACATACCAAAAATTAACTTCTGTTTTTTAATTTTCGTCCCGCAATCTTAAGTTGTTTTAATTCAATATAGTTGTTGTTTGTAAAAATATGTTTAAATGACTGGCAGCATGAGTTTTTAGTCAGTAATGCCGGAGTCTCAGTTTTATTTTTACGCCTGTGCGTTTAAAAAAGTTATTTTTTAATGGCGTACATTTATTTGTTAACGGATGAAATGATAAATTATTCCACAAATATAGCGAATATTATTTTCTCCCCAAAACCTGTATAACCGAGGCTGTTCCGCTGTGAAAAATGCCTTCGGCAATCTCAATTTGTTTTTCGGAGGTTGTTAAATGGGAAAACGATTGAAAATCGGACCGGATTTCCTGCAGGGAAAAAAGCATGGCTTCGTTTCGCGGCCCGCCGGTATTGTAGTGGATTTGTTTTTTTGAGAACCCTTCTAGGATTAATGTTCCGCCCGGTTTTAACAAGGCAGCCAGTTTTTGGTGATATTCCTCTCTTTTATGCGGAGGCATGTGGGCATAAATCAACACCATGCAATCGAAACTTGCTGAAGGTAAATTTATATTCTCATAATCAGAGAGAAAATAGTTGATTTCAACATTCTTTTCGCCAGCAAGTTTGAGAGCTTTTTTCCGGGCTTCGTTACTTGGATCAAACGCAGTGACCTGCCATTCATTTTGGGCAGCAAATATGGCATTACGTCCTTCTCCTTCCGCCGGAAAAAGAATTTTGCCTGGCGCTAATTTTTCGAGTTGTTCCCTGTAAAATTTATTGGGTTCAGTGCCATATACATATTCCTCTCTGGCAAATCGTTCGTTCCAGAATTGGCTCATAGTATCAATTTTTTTGAAATCAGAAATAAACAACAGGATTAACCGGATGATGTTTGATTATTAAAAATATTATTATTTTAGCAAAAAAACAAATCGATGGAACAGTTAGTCACAAATTCGATTATTTCAGCCATTTTGGCAATTGCCGTTTTTATTTCAGGTATATGGCTGCGGAAAACAGGCGAACCTTATAAAACCGGAATTTTTACACTGCATAAAATTACAGTAGTAGCCACAGCCGTTTTTATTGTTTTAATAGTTATTCAACACCTTAAAGTTTTGAACTTTTCCGGAACAGGATTGATTTTGTTTGTCCTTTCTGTTATTTTTTTCCTGGTGGCATTTGTTTCGGGAGCTGTTTTAAGTTTTGAAAACACAGCCCGTGATTTTTTGAAAACCATTCACCGTGTCAGTTCTGTTTTAGTGTTAATAATGGTTCCTGTAATCTGGTTGTATTGTCATTGAACGTTGTATTTCAGCGCTTCATACAGCACTTCTACCGGATGTTTGGCGGATTTGCCGGTACCGTCTTTAATCTGGTGGCGGCACGAGGTTCCGGGAGCTGAAATGATAACTTTTTCTTCAGCTTCCCGGACCGCTGGAAACAAAACCATCTCGCCGATTTTCATCGATAAATCAAAATGTTCTTTTTCGTAACCGAATGAACCGGCCATTCCGCAGCAACCCGATGGGATTTCTTTTACCGAATAATTTTGGGGCAGCGAAAGCATCTTTTTTGTGGGTTCAGTGCTGGCCACCGCTTTTTGCTGACAGTGCCCGTGCAGCAGAATTTGTTTTTTTCCCGAAGTGAACTGTTCCGGTTTAATATTTCCTTTATCCATTTCGGCTGAAATGAATTCTTCAAAGAGCAATGCATGTTGTCCCAGCTTTTCGGCAATGGGTTGTAAATTTACATTCACAAGATCGGGGTACTCGTCGCGGAAAGCCAGGATGGCCGATGGTTCGATGCCGATTAGCGGCGTTTTTTCTGAAATAATATCTTTTAAAAGTTCCACATTTTCGGTGGCTATTTTTTTGGAAGTCCGCACCAGTCCTTTCGAGAGGAAAGTGCGGCCGCTCTCTTTATGTACCGGGATTTTCACCTCGTAGCCCAGCCGTGTGAGCAGTAAAATGGCTTTAATTCCGATGTCGCTCTCGTTGTAGTTGGTAAACTCGTCGTTGAACAGGTAAACTTTGCCTTTGGTTTCTTTTTCGGGATGCGGGATGCCTTGGGCTGTGCGGCGGTTCAGGGTAATGTTGGAAAGGGAGGGCAGGTTGCGCTGAGGTGCAATCCCAATGGCTTTTTTCAACAAAGTGGTTTTCATCATAAAATTGGACAGCGGGCGAACCAGCATTGCCAGCTTGTTGAGGCGGGGCAGGTAGGCCACCAGTCGCGAGCGCAGCGGAATGCCGTGCACATCATAATAGTGCTGCAAAAATTCAGCTTTCAGTTTGGCCATGTCCACATTCGACGGGCATTCACTTTTGCAGGCTTTGCACGAAATGCAGAGGTCGAGGATGTCGTAAATTTCTTTCTGGTCGAAGGCGTTTCCATTTTTGGGCGAATAGAAAAATTCCCGCAACACGTTGGCCCGTCCGCGGGTGCTTTTATCCTCGTCGCGCGTGGCCATGAAAGTGGGGCACATGGTTCCGCCAATCACTTCGCTTTTGCGGCAGTCGCCCGAGCCGTTGCATTTTTCAATGCCGCGGATGTAACCTTTGTTTTCCGAGAAATTGAAATAGGTTTCTGATTCCGGAATCGCTTTTCCGGGAGTTACCCGCAGGCTTTCGGTAATGGGTGGCGTGTCGGTTATTTTTCCGGGATTGAAAATGTGGTGCGGGTCCCACGTTTTTTTCAGGTTTTTCAGCAGCCCGTAGTTGTGTTCGCCCAGCATGAAAGGAATGAATTTCCCTCGGGCGCGTCCGTCGCCGTGCTCGCCGCTCATGGATCCGCGGTATTTTTTCACCAGTGCCGCGGTTTCGTTCATCAGCGTGTCGAAACGTTTTACATCTTCCGGGTCTTTAAAATTGATGAGCGGGCGGAAATGGATTTCGCCGGTGGCAATGTGTGCATAAAACACGCTTGACAATCCCAGTTTTCCGAGCACTTTTTTGATGTCGGCCACGTAACCGGGCAGGTGGTCGGGCGCTACGGCGGTGTCTTCGATTCCGGAAACCCCTTTGCGGTCGCCGGGAATATTGGCCAGCAACCCGAGCCCGGCTGTGCGCAGTGCCCACACCCGTTTTATTTTATCATCACCGGTTACCAAAGGAAAGTGGTAGCCGAGACCGGCATCCCGGAAATCTTTTTCCAGCTCAGCGGCTTTGTTTTGCAACTCCTCTTCCGTTTCAAACGAAAACTCAATCATGAGCATGGCACCCGGATCGCCTTTCACGAAAAAGCGGTTTTTGCGTTGCTCTATGTTTTGTTTGGCAGCCTGCATCACCGTGTCGTCCATCAGTTCAATGGCCGTGGGTTTGTGCTTCAAAGCAATTAAATTCCCTTGCAGCGATTCTTCCAGCGTTTCAAAATGGGCACACACCAACCCTTTATGTTTGGGCGGAAGCGGGATAATGTTCAGTTTAATCCGGTGCGAAAAAGCGAGCGTACCCTCCGAACCGGCCAGTAGCTTACAAAAATTGAATTGCGGGCCGCCTTCGGTAAATATTTCGGAATTGAGCAGCGCATCGATGGCATAGCCCATATTGCGGCGGGTGAGTTTTGGATCGGGAAATTTTTCGCGGATTTCTTTTTGATTTTCCGGATTGGAAAGCATCTCATAAATATTTTGGTAGATGGCTTTCTCGAGTTTATTGGGATTTTCGTTCAGTTTTTCCTGAAACTCCTTTTTTGTAAGGGTTTTGAATGTGGTTTCCGACCCATCGGAAAGTACGGCATCTACCTCAAGTATGTGCTCGCGTACGCTGCCGTGAACCAGTGAGTGCAACCCACAGGAGTTGTTGCCCAGCATGCCGCCAATTACGCAGCGGTTGGCGGTTGAGGTTTCGGGACCAAACTGCAAATTGTATTTGGCCAGAATCTGGTTCAGCTCAGCCAGCACTACACCCGGTTCCACAATTACATATTTCTCATCCACGTTCAGTTCGAGGATTTTATTCATGTATTTTGAAATATCCACCACAATTCCGGGCCCTACCACCTGCCCGGCCAGCGATGTGCCCCCGCCGCGGGGAATGATGGAAGTGCCGTTTTCGCGGGCAAAAGCAATTATTTTTTTGATGTCTTCCTTGTTTTTCGGACGGGTGACTGCCAGCGGCAGTTCTTTGTACTGCGAGGCATCGGTGGAGTAGAGGACACGCTGAACGTTATCGGCAAACAGGTCGCCTTCGAGTTGGGATTTTAACTGGTTGAAATTGATTTTTTCCGGATTCATTCTGAAAAGTGGTTTTTATATAGTTTAAAGTATTTCAGTTAAAAATTTTCTGAGGTGTATATGCTTGATGCCTTTACAGAAATCAATTAGTATCTCGTCCATTGTCACTATAGTTTTTCTGTAATTATCTTTTATTTTGAGCAAATTTCCAAATTCACATTTTATAATTTCTAAAAAGTATTCATCATAATCCACACTTTGCCTGAAAGGTGTAAAAGTATTGATTATAATCAATAAATTATTTGTTGTGCTGATTTTCGCAGAAATTTAATAAAAATCGGCGTTAATCTGCGGAATCTGCGGGAAGAAAAAAATTTAATTGGTTGCGATTTACATACAGATAGTCAATTGGAATTTGGGTTGGATTTAATTGTGATTTTGTGCTGTTTTTAAGCATATTTATTTGTGATTATTATCATTTTATTAGTGTGTTACATTGTTTAATTTTGACCATTAGTTAGTTTAAATTTAAAATGAAAAATTTATGGGTACATATTCAGAACAAGCAAAAGCAGTTTATGATTTTATTGGAACACTTTCGAAAGAGAATCCGAAAATAGCTGAAGGTTTTGGCACCATGCATCATGCAACAGCAGAAGATAAAGCTTTAACAGCCAAACAAAAAGAACTTATTGCACTTGGCATTGCTATTACTATCCGTTGTGAAGGATGTATTGCGTGCCACGTGGAAGCTGCTCTTGAAACCGGCGCAACTCAGGAAGAGATTGTTGAAACTATTGGTGTTGCTGTGGTTATGGGCGGCGGGCCTTCAATTGTTTATGGCGACAAAGCCTACAAAGCAATGAAAGAGATGTTGTAGAACAGAGGATAAATTGATTTTCATTTGAAACCGGTTGACTTGTTCAGCCGGTTTTTTCCATGTCTTCGCCTGTTTTGTGCAGCGATCTGATCGCTAAAAAAATCAGTGTTGATTATCAGTATTTTAAAATTCACCGGATTTTCAAAAATTATTCGCTGTTTAAACGCGATTTATACAACGATTTGGTGGCGAATAACCTGAACCTCTCCCTGCTTTCAGGTAAAACTGAAAAGGAAATCAAGCTGATGCTGTTCAAAAAATTGCAAAAGCTGCTCGACCGGTTCCTGTTTATCTTTTTTGGTGAAGACCGCGGACTGCTGCCGGCCAATTCCATTTCAAAAATTATTGAGAAGTGGGAATACGATACCGAATGGGGCGACAGCAAACCGCTTTACGGAACATAAAAGACCTGGTAGGAAAAGGCATTTTGCAACAAACAGACGAAAGAGGACGAAACGCTAGCTACGAATCAGTAGATTTTAAGTCAGAATAACCACTGGCTATAATTGTGTATAAGTAAAAGCGGGGGGTGTAGCGTATTCGGGCTTTCTACCTCGCATCAAGTTCATTGTATCCTGATAGGAAAGTGCCCCGTAATCTGCCACTACTCGTACAGGTAACCGTTGACAATTCTAAGTGAAATTCCTTATTCCTTTTCCGCCCCCGGATTCTCCTCAATCATTTTCAGCGCTTCACCGGGAATGGTCACTACCTGCGCCTTTCCAATATTTAACAGGTTCATCCGTGTCGAAATAACACTAACATCGATATTCTGTCCCGATTTTTTCAAAATGGGCGAACTTTTTAAAACGTAGCGCATGGCTTCCGATTCCACCGTAAACCTGATTGTTTCCGTTTCATAGATTTATTGATTAGAAATGACTGTTAATGAAATTTATGATATTTAATTTGATATGGTAAATCAAATTCACGTTGCCGAATAATTATAATACTTTATCAGTGTCAGCTACGAACATCCGGGTACTTTTTGAATACACTTCTCCGTTCGGATCAGGATAAAGCAAATCGATGTAAAAAGCCCGAAAACCGGAATCCGGATAATTCACCTGAATTGAAACTTGATCCGATGGTTCAGTGTCAATGGCCTTGCTTACGAATTTATTGTCCCTGAAATCGCGGTCATCTGAATCGCAGGTCCACAATAGAATACCGGTCAGCTCTTCTTTTGAGGCATCAATTGTTACAACGACTTCCTGTCCGATTTCTTCGAAGTTCCATGAACATTCAGGATATTCCTTATTTTGAAGGGTTTCGGCAAAAAAGGAACTTAGCGCTTGAATAGCCTGCTTTTTATCGCCCAACCCATGCCCGGCATTGGGAACGTAATGCAGGTAGTTTTCTCCGGGAATTTCATTAATGTAATGTTTAATGGCATCGGCAGGCCAGTATTCGTCGTTGGTTCCGTTGAAAATGAGTTTTGGCATAGTCAATTTTTCGCGATAGGAAAACGGATCCACCATGGTTACTATTTCCTGCCCTTCGGGCGTGTTCACATCCTGTGCAATGCCCAGTTCCACGTAATCCTGAATCTGGATGCTGTAATCACCCCAGGCTTCAACATGGTAACTAATACTTTTGGGCATGTTCAGCATGTCGATAACCATGGGAGCTATCGCCTCTACCCGAGGGTCGCTTGCACCGGTGAGCCACGTTGTCCAGCCGCGTTTCGATGCGCCTGAAACCAGAAACCGGTTGATTTTGTGATCCAGGGTTTTCTCTGAAAACAACTGAACGGCATCCATGGCGCGTACTGCGCTTTTCACCATTGGGAAAAGCAGTGGCCAGGTAAAATCCTTGTCGTTCCGGTAGTTGTGAAAGGTTAATGAAATAATTTCATCTTCTTTGAGATCGCCAAAAAGTGGTTGGTTTGGCACCTGGAAAACTACTGCAACTACGGCGCTGTTTTTTTGGGCAATCATTTCCATCATCTGAATGGTGCCGTCATCGGGTTTTTTCCAGTTGGGCATTTCATCCTTGTTGCTTCCACCAGTAATATACAGCAAAGCTCCGTCGTATTTAATTTCTTCCGGAACAATTACTGCAACCTGGTGCCGCCAGGTGTAATCCTGCCATTTTTGACTGGTGACCAGCAAATTGTATAAATTAACATCGTTTTGCTCATGCGAATCGTGCAGTTCCCATGCAAAAGAGTTGTCGTTATTGTTAAGATAAGATTCCAAGGCATTTTCCGGAGTAATTTCTTTCTGCGGTTGACAAGAAAACAACAGGAAGATAGTAAAGAGTGAAGAGACATAAAATACAAATGTTTTGTTCATAACTTAGTGTTTTAATTTTTATTATTGGTGCTTTTGAATGACAGTAAATAAATTTATCTTTTTATTGGAATACGTAGCACTTTGCAAATAGGTTATTTGTAAAAAATGAAAGAAACATTATAACAATTTGTAATTAATCAAATTTAGTTAGATAGAGGATGTATTGCTTGTTAAAAATTAGTTTTTTCTTATAGAATTTTAACAATAAAAATGGCCGATTTTCAGCTTCCCAATTGATCATTATATTATTGTAGGTCAAATCCTCAAAAAAGAGCCAAAGCATTTCCCTCTGGCTCGAATTTTCCGATAATTTATAAGCCATTTTTTGGCAGGTGCTCCTCTGATTATTATTGCAAATTTTCCGGACACCTGCTTGAATAGTAAAACTATTCCGTCCAACTCGAATGAATGATACTTCCTTTTTCCTCCTGATTTTCGATACGCAGATGGACATCAATTTCCTGCTGCATCTCTTCCACGTGGGAAATAACGCCTACCATCCGGTTTTCTTTTCGCAGCGATTTTAACGTATCAAAAACAATATTCAGCGATTCTTTGTCAAGCGAGCCAAATCCTTCATCCAAAAAGAAAAAGTTCTGGTTCGATTCAGTAATTTTCTGAATATTATCAGCCAGTGCCAGAGCCAGTGATAAAGCCGCCTGGAAGGTTTGTCCACCCGATAAAGTTTTGACACTGCGGATTTTGCCGCCGTTCATAAAATCGCGCACCTGAAAATTATTATCGGGCGTGATTTCCAGGCTCAACTTTTGCCGGGTGAGTTGAAAAAAACGGTCATTGGCTGCATTACATAAATTTTGCAGGTAAACCGACGAAATGTAATTCACAAAACCACTTGCCTTGAACAGCGACTTCATCGTTTTAATGTTTTCTGCTCTTACTTCCAGTTTTTCGAGTTCTTTCCGAAGCGCGGCCTGGTTTTCCAGATCTTTCTGAAGCTTTTTGAGCAACTCCGCCGTCTTTCCCTGTTCCTGATTTTTCCGCGTAATCTGTTCTTTCAGCAAAGAAATTTCATGGATAAGTTTTTTGTGGGATTCAGCATCATAAACGCGCTCCCCTATTTCGTTTTGCAACTGTTCCAATGATGATTTAATGCTATCAAGTTGTTTATTAAACTGAGCAACTTTTTGTTTTTCTACTTCCGTATCCAGTGGTTCTGAAAGAATTTGAACCACCTCATCAACAGACTGAAAGGAAGATTCCGTCAACTGTTCATCCAATCGTTTTTTAAGGGTTGCAATGGTTGCCTGATCCTTTTCCAGTTCCGTGTGATTTGTTTTCAGACTTCCGCTCAGGATATCTTTTTGTTTGTTTCGTTCCTGCAGAGAGCTCGTTTTTTTAGTAAACTCTTTTTCAATCCGGCTGTGTTCATTCAATAAATTCGTTTTCTCTTTTTCTATCCTTTCAACCGGCGTTTGCTTGTACTTTCCCGGGTGAATCAACTGAAGCTGACCAACTATGGTTTTCTGTTCGGTTTGATGCATCGTAAGCGACTTGTCTATTTTTTCCAGTTCTGCCTGATAACGTTCCTTATTCTTTTCTTCATGTGTAAATTTGTGGGAAATTTTCTCCAAAGCAGTTTCATGTTCTTTTAACTCTCCCTGAATACGTTTTGCCTCCCGGAATGCTTCATTCAACTCCTCTTCTTCCCGGTATTTTTCCCAGATAAACTGTTTGGCATGAGCACTTATTTGTTGCAGTTGTTCCTTTTTCTTTTCATTGAGTTCTTTGTGATTTTGCTGAACCATTCGCATCTGGTTTTCGAGAAAATTCAACTGGTTGCCCAACTCCGATATTTGTTCCAATTGCTGCTCAAAATTCTGCTGTTTTGCAGTCAGTTCAGCAAGTGCGTCGTTAATATCTTCCGTTTTAAATAGTTCCGGATGATGCACTGATCCGCAAAGCGGGCATGGCTTCCCCTCTTCCAGTTCCTCTGCATAGGTTTTTAACTGCGCTTTAACGTGAAAATGGTTTTCCTGCGCATTCAGTGCCTTTTGATTCTCTTTAATTTTTAGCGTTTCAGCTTTAAGATGCCGAATACAGGTTTTATAGTCTGCTTCTTCCGGGAGATTTTCAAAAACCGGTGCGGTTAAAATTTGGGACACTTCTTCCCTGATTTCCTTTTCCTGCTGAGCATATTTTCCAATCTCTTTTTCAGTTTCACGAAGCTGTTTGTCCAGATTGTGTTTGTCTGTGTACCAAGCCCTGATTGTTGACAGCAATTCCAAATCCGGAATTTTGCCATGCTCTTCTTTTATCGTCCCTTCGAGTTGTTGTTTTTCGGTTTTCAGTTTTTCGAGCTGCTGAACCGTAATATTCAACACTTTTTTCCCCTTCTCAAAACGGATTGCTTCTTTGGCAATAGTTTCTTCCAGCTTTTTCATCTGCATCAGGCGGGACAACTCTTCTGCTTTTTGCTTCAACTCTTCCCGTTTTTCATACGCCGGTTTCATTTCTTCGAGCAGCTTTTCGAGCTGTTCGATTACAACTTCTTCAGCTTTTAACTTTTCACTGTCAATACGGATCTGCTTTTCACGATCTTCCCTTTTCCTGCGGTTTTCCTGCAACGAATCCAGCAAATGCTTAAACCGGTACACACACTGCTCGTACCGGTTTATTTTCTTTTCGAGTGCCTGAAATTCAGGCTCCTGTTCCTGAAGTTTTTTTCGTTCTTTTTCTGCTTCGGCTTTCTTTTGCGTTAGTTCCTGCAATTTCCGAAGTTGTTCTTCCGCTTGCTGATTTTCAGCAATTTTCCGGTTCTGCTCTTTTAATTCCTCTTCCAGCTTAGTTAACTGCGCCTGAAAAACATTTACCTGTTCAGGATCGACAGCTCCCAGTTGTTTCAACTGTCCCTCAATATTTTGTTTTTGTTCATTGTTTTTGGATTCCAGCGAAGCAACTTTGTAGTAAAATTCGAACTTCCCGAGGTTGAAAAGCTCTTTCATCATTTGGGTACGGTCTTTATTTCCCAGTTGCAGAAATTCCTGAAACTGTCCCTGGGGAATAATGATTGTGCGTTTAAAGTTGTCGTAGCTTAACCCGATGGCCTGTTCGAGCGCCTCATTTTCAATGGGATGCCACTCATTGCCTGCTTTTTTATATGCCGATCGTTCCAGGGCTTTTACATCATCAAATTTTTTGCTGTTTCGTTTGCCTTTCACTGTTGCCCGGTAAGCAGTTTGTTCCCTGCCTGTTTCAAAGATAAAGTCGATAAGCAGTTCATTCGATTTCAGGTTCATCATGTTGTAATACCGGTTGTCGCCCGAAAGATTCAGACGGTCGGTACGGCCGTAAACCGCAAAAGTGATGGCCTCCAGAATGGATGATTTCCCGCTTCCCACGGTTCCGAATATGCCGAACAGGCTGGCGGCGGTTAATTTGGTAAAATCGATGGTCTGTTTTTCCTGGTAGGAGTATAGACCTTGTATAGTTAATTGTACAGGTATCATAATATTTTTTTCACCACAGATTACACAGATGGACACGGATTTATTTTTTCTCTGTGTATATCTGAGCTATCTGTGGTTTGTTTTATTTTTTTTCCACCACAGATTACACGGATGGACACGGATTTATTTTTTCTCTGTGTATATCTGAGCTATCTGTGGTTTGTTTTATTTTTTTTCCACCACAGATTACACGGATGGACACAGATTTATTTTTTCTCT